>NZ_CP121261.1:6300000-6474880 GCF_029637605.1 Achromobacter spanius
CGAGAAATCAAGGAACTGAATCCGCCCGCGCACGTGATGCGCGAGTTCGCGTGCACCAAGGAGGCGTCCGATACCGTGTTCGCCGCCCGCCAGAGCATGCACCGCATCCTGCATGGCATGGATGACCGCATGATCGTCGTGATTGGCCCGTGCTCGATCCACGACACGCGTGCCGCCATTGAATATGCGAAGCGTTTGAAGCCGGTTCGTGACCGCCTGAGCGCCGACCTTGAAATCGTGATGCGCGTGTATTTCGAAAAGCCGCGCACCACGGTGGGCTGGAAGGGGTTGATCAACGATCCGGACCTGGACGGCAGCTTCGATATCAACAAGGGTGTGCGCGTAGCCCGCGAACTGCTGCTGGACATCAACAGCCTGGGGTTGCCGGCGGGCTGCGAGTTTCTGGACATGATTACGCCGCAGTACATCGCGGATCTGGTCTCCTGGGGGGCGATCGGGGCGCGCACGACGGAAAGCCAGGTGCACCGCGAACTGGCGTCCGGCTTGTCGTGTCCGGTGGGGTTCAAGAACGGTACGGACGGCAATGTGAAGATCGCTGTTGACGCGATCAAGGCCGCGTCGCAGCCGCACCACTTCCTGTCGGTGACCAAGGGCGGGCATTCCGCCATTGTGTCGACGGCGGGCAACGAAGACTGTCACGTCATCCTGCGCGGCGGCAAGACGCCGAACTACGACGCGGCCAGCGTGGACGCAGCGTGCCACGACGTGTCCAAGGCCGGCCTGGCGCAACGCATCATGGTCGACGCCAGCCACGCCAACAGCAGCAAAGACCCCGAAAACCAGCCCCGCGTCATCGACGACGTGGCGCGCCAGATGGAAGCGGGCGATGCTCGCCTGGTCGGCGTCATGGTGGAAAGCCACCTGTTGGGCGGCCGCCAGGACATGGTGCCCGGCAAGCCCCTGGTCTACGGCCAGAGCATTACCGACGGCTGCATCGATTGGGATGCCTCGGTTGCCGTGCTGGAACGCCTGGCACACGCCGTGCGTGAGCGCCGCCGCGTTGCGCTGACGTCGGGCAAGTAAGCGGGACACGCCGCAAGCCGTCTTCCTGGGGCGGTTTGCGGTGCAGCATGCGCAGCGGCGTAGAATATTTGGGTTGACGAACCCCGCAGATCCCGCGAACCCCGCAAACTCCTGCGACTCCCCGAGAACACGCTGATCATGAACGCTCCCTTGCACGCTGAAACGTTGCGCCGTCCGGTGCCCGCCGCCTGTCTGGATGCCTTGCGCGCGCGCTTTGGCGACCGCCTGTCCGAGTCCGCCGCCGTCCGTGAACATCACGGCCGCGACGAATCGCCGTATCCCGCCATGCTGCCTGATGCCGTGGTCTTCGCGCACAGCACCGAAGACGTGGCCGCGGTTGCCAAGCTGTGCAACGAGCACCGCGTCCCCTTGATCCCTTATGGTGCCGGCTCGTCGCTGGAAGGCCATATCCTGGCGATCCAGGGCGGTATCAGCCTGGATCTGTCCCAGATGAACAAGGTGTTGGCCATCAACGCCGAAGACCTGACCGCCACGGTGCAGGCAGGCGTGCTGCGCAAGCAGCTCAATGAAGAAATCCGTAGCACCGGTTTGTTTTTCCCGATTGATCCGGGCGCCGATGCCAGCTTGGGCGGCATGGCGGCCACCCGCGCGTCGGGCACGAACGCCGTGCGCTACGGCACCATGCGCGAAAACGTCATGTCGCTGACCGTGGTGACGGCCGACGGACGCATCGTCCGCACGGCGGGCCGGGCGCGCAAGTCGTCCGCCGGATACGACCTGACCCGCATCTTCGTGGGTAGCGAAGGCACGCTGGGCATCATCACCGAAGTCACGGTTCGCCTGTATCCGCAGCCAGAAGCCGTATCGGCCGCGGTCTGCAACTTCCCGACGTTGGACGACGCCGTGCAAAGCGTCATCGAGATCATCCAGATGGGCGTGCCGGTGGCGCGCGTGGAGTTCATGGACGCGGCCAGCGTGCGGTCGGTAAACCAGTACAGCAAGCTGAGCCTGCGCGAGACGCCGCTGCTGGTGTTCGAATTCCATGGCAGCCCGGCTGGCGTGCAAGAGCAAGCCGAAACCGTGCAAGCCATTACCGCCGAACATGGCGGCATGGACTTTGAATGGGCCGAACGCCCCGAAGACCGCAGCCGCCTTTGGACGGCGCGCCACAATGCTTACTTTGCCGGCCTGCAATTGCGGCCCGGCTGCCGCGCCAGCACCACCGACGTCTGCGTGCCGATCTCGCGCCTGGCCGACTGCGTGCGCGATACCGTCGAAGAGCTGGATCGTGCCAGCTTCCCGTACACCATCGTGGGCCACGTCGGTGACGGCAATTTCCATGTACTGATGTTGTTGGACGCCGACAATCCGAAGGAATGGGAAGAGTCGGAAACGATCAACCACAACCTCGTGCGCCGCGCGATTGCCGCTGACGGCACCTGCACCGGCGAACACGGCGTGGGCTTGCACAAGATGCAGTTCATGGCCGAAGAACATGGCGACGATGCGCTTGAACTGATGCGCAGCCTGAAGCATGCGTTTGACCCGAACAACATCTTGAACCCGGGCAAGATCGTGTCCTGGTAAAAGCCACGGCGCAGCGCCATCAAGCCGACGCATTTGCCGTCGGCTTTTTTTGCGTCTGATGCGCGCGCTATTACTGCTGGTTACGTATCGTGCGCAGCGGTAATCCCATGGATGCGGGTAAATCCCGGCCTGTTTTCATAGAGCGCTCGCGCTATTGTTGCGCTCATGAATTCACTGGTCGAAACCGGCCTGGCACAAGTGCAGGCGCCTTATTCTTTGCAGCAGCTCATTGAGGCGTTGTCGGCCGCGTTGCCCGCGCACTGCGTATTGTTCCGCGAAGAAGATACCCGTCCCTACGAGTGCGACGGCCTGTCGCTGTATCGCGCGCTGCCGGCTGTTGTTGCCTTGCCCGAAACCGAAGAACACGTGCAAGCCGTCATGCGGATCTGCAAGCGGCTGAACGCGCCCGTGGTGGCGCGTGGCGCGGGCACGGGTTTGTCGGGCGGTGCCATGCCGCACAGCCAGGGCGTGTTGCTGGGGCTGTCCAAATTCAACCGCATCAAGCATATCGATTTGGCCAGCGCCACGGCGGTCGTGCAGCCCGGCGTGCGCAACCTGGCCATTTCCGAAGCGGCGGCGCCCTACGGCTTGTATTACGCGCCGGACCCGTCCAGCCAGATCGCCTGTTCCATCGGCGGCAACGTGGCTGAAAACTCCGGCGGCGTGCACTGCCTGAAGTACGGCCTGACCGTGCACAACGTGCTGCGCGTGCGGGTCGTGACGATTGACGGCGACATCGTTGAACTGGGTTCCGAAGCGCCCGATGCGCCGGGCCTGGATCTGCTGTCCGTCTTCATCGGTTCCGAAGGCATGTTGGGCGTGGTCACCGAAGTGACCGTGAAGCTGATTCCCAAGCCCGCTTGCGCGCAGGTCGTCATGGCCAGTTTTTCCAGCGTCGAGGCGGCGGGCAATGCCGTCACGCAGGTGATTGCGGCGGGCATGATTCCCGCCGGTCTGGAAATGATGGACCGCCGCGCCACGCACATGGTGGAACCCTTCGTGCGCGCGGGCTACGACATGGACGCGCAAGCCATCCTGTTGTGCGAATCTGATGGCACGCCCGACGAAGTGGCCCACGAGATTGCGCGAATGGAAGCGGTATTCCGCGATGCGGGCGCCACACGCTGCCAAGTGTCCACGTCGGAAGCCGAGCGCCTGAAGTTCTGGGCGGGCCGCAAGAATGCGTTTCCGGCGGCAGGGCGCGTGTCGCCCGATTACTACTGCATGGATGGCACGATTCCGCGTCGCCATCTGGCGCGCGTGCTGGGCGCCATCGAGCAGATGGAGGACGAGTTCAGCCTGCGCTGCGCCAACGTCTTCCATGCGGGCGATGGCAATCTGCACCCGCTGATTCTGTTTGATTCGAACAAGCCGGACGAGGTGGAGCGTGCCGAGAAATTCGGCGCGGCCATTCTTGAGCTGTGCGTGCAGGTAGGAGGCACCGTGACCGGAGAGCACGGTGTGGGTATGGAGAAAATAAATCAAATGTGCGTGCAATTCTCTCGCGAAGAACTCGACGCGTTCCTGGCGGTCAAGCGGGCATTCGACCCGCCGTGCCTGCTGAATCCCGAAAAAGTCATTCCCACGCTGGCCCGCTGCGCCGAATACGGCAAGATGCACGTCCATGCGGGTGAGTTGCGGTTCCCCGATCTCGCTCGTTTCTAGGACGTATCCCTATGGATTTTGTCCTGTCGGAATTGTGCGACCAGGTCATGACGGCCCGTGCGGGCCACAAGCCGCTGTTTGTGATGGGCGGCGGCAGCAAGGCGTTCTACGGCAATTACCGCCCGGTGACGCCGCAAGACGGCCACTGCCTGTTGGATATGACGCCGTATCGCGGCATCGTCAGCTATCACCCGTCCGAGCTGGTGGTGACGGTGCGCGCGGGAACGCCCTTGGCCGAACTGGAAGCGACGCTGGCCGAGAACGGACAGATGCTGGCCTTTGAACCGCCGCACTTCGCCGATACCGCGACCGTGGGCGGATGCGTGGCGTCGGGCCTGTCCGGCCCGCGCCGCATGAGCGCCGGCGCGCTGCGTGATTTTGTACTGGGCACGCGGCTGCTGGATTCAGAAGGGCGCGTGCTGTCGTTCGGCGGTGAAGTCATGAAGAACGTCGCGGGCTACGATGTGTCGCGCCTGTTGGCCGGATCTCACGGTATCTTCGGCGCCATTCTGGATGTGTCGCTGAAAGTGGTGCCCCGTCCCATGGAAGAGCTGACCTTGCTGCTGCCCGCCACGCAAGCGCAGGCCTTGGCCAGCTTCGCGCTGTGGCGCGGCAAACCCTTGCCGATCTCGGCCACCAGTTGGACGGGTGATGACGACGATGGCGCCATGCATGTGCGCCTGTCGGGCGCTCCGCCGGCAATCGCCAGTGCACGCCGCATCATCGGGGGAGACCCGCTCGAGCCTGACGCGGCCGATGCGTGGTGGCAGTCCCTGCGCGAACAGACCCACGAGTTTTTTCATCCGGACCGCCCGTTATGGCGGCTTGCCTTGCCACCGACCGCCGCCGTGCTGGGTCTGGGCCAGACCCTGATTGAATGGGGCGGCGGGCAGCGTTGGCTGTCCGGCCAGCACGACGCGGCCATGCTGCGCGAAACCGCGGCGCGGATGGGCGGGCATGCCACCTTGTTCCGCGTCGGTAATACCAAGCCGCCGGCCGACGGTGTCTTTCATCCCCTGGCGCCCGGTATCTCGGCGATCACGCGCCGGCTCAAGCAAGAGCTTGACCCGTCCAGCCTGTTCAACCCTGGCCGACTGGTTCTGGAGCTATAGCGCGTCATGCAAACCAACCTGGCATCCTGGGCCCGCGACACCGACTTGGGCAACGAGGCCGACGCCATTCTGCGCCGATGTGTGCATTGCGGCTTCTGCACGGCTACCTGTCCCACGTATCAGGTGCTGGGCGACGAACTCGACAGCCCGCGCGGGCGCATCTATTTGATCAAGCAAGTGTTGGAGGGCGCGCCGCCCACGCAATCCACGCAACTGCATCTGGACCGCTGCCTGACCTGCCGCAATTGCGAAACCACTTGTCCGTCGGGTGTGGAGTATGGGCATTTGATCGATATCGGCCGCAAGATCGTCGATGAGCGTGTGCCGCGTTCCTGGGCGGACAGGACCAAGCGCAATCTGCTGCGCCGAGCCATGTTGTCGCCGCTGTTCGCGCCCGCGATGCGGGTGGGGCAGGCGATGCGTGGACTCTTGCCCGATGCGCTCAAGCGCAAGGTGCCCGAGCGCCGCGAGGCGGGCGTGTTGCCCCAGGTTGCGGGGCACGCGCGGCAAGTGCTGATGCTGGCCGGTTGCGTGCAGCCGGCCATGATGCCCACGATTGATGCCGCCACCATCCGGGTGCTGGACGCCGTGGGCATCGGTGCGCGCATTGCGCCCGGCGCGGGCTGCTGTGGCGCGGTCAGCTTCCATCTGGATGCGCAAGAAGCGGCGCTGGCGCAGATGCGCGCCAACATCGACGCTTGGTGGCCGCTGGTGCAAGACGGCGCGGTCGAGGCCATCGTCATGAATGCGTCCGGCTGCGGCGCGATGGTGAAGGAATACGCGCATCACTTGAAGCATGATCCCGCCTACGCGCAGAAAGCCGCGGACATCGTCGCGTTGGTCAAGGACGTGGCCGAGATCGTGGCGCCGCATGCCGCGCAACTGCGCGCGCGCTTGCCTGATGGCGTGCGTGCCTCCTTTCATCCGCCGTGCACGCTGCAACATTGGCAGGGCTTGCGGCCCTTGTCCGAGCAACTGTTGGTGGATTTGGGCTTTGACCTGCAGCCCTTCGCCGACAAGCATTTGTGCTGCGGATCGGCGGGGGCGTACTCAGTGTTGAACCCGGAGATTGCCCTGGAGCTGCGCGACCGCAAACTGGGCGCCATTGCAGCCGGCGGGCCGGATGTGATCCTGTCGGCCAACATCGGCTGCATCGGCCATCTGCAAAGCGGCACCGATACGCCGGTGCGGCATTGGGTGGAAGTGGTGGACGAACAGTTGCGCCAAGCGGCTGCCGCGTAAAGCCAGTCAGTGCCGGCCGCGTCGCGTGCCACGAACGCCTGGCGTCAGGCGTTCGTGGGCCGCTTGGGCTTTGGGCTGTAGGTAATCAGCGGTCTATTCGACCGCTTTCACCATGTCTTCCAGCACCTTCTTCGCATCGCCAAACACCATCATCGTGCGGTCCATGTAGAACAGCTCGTTGTCCAGGCCGGCGTATCCCGAGGCCATGGAGCGCTTGTTCACGATCACGGTGCGTGCCTTGTAGGCTTCAAGAATGGGCATTCCGGCAATGGGCGACTGGGGGTCGTTCTTGGCGGCGGGGTTGACCACGTCGTTGGCCCCCAGCACCAGCACCACGTCGGTCTGCGCGAACTCGCTGTTGATGTCTTCCATTTCGAAGACCTGGTCGTAGGGCACTTCCGCCTCGGCCAGCAGCACGTTCATGTGGCCCGGCATGCGGCCGGCCACGGGGTGTATGGCGTACTTGACCGTCACGCCGCGCTCGGTGAGCTTGGTCGCCAGTTCCTTCAGCGCGTGCTGCGCGCGTGCCACGGCCAGGCCGTAGCCCGGCACGATGGTGACGCTTTCGGCGTTGCTCATGAGGAAGGCCGCATCATCCGCGCTACCCGACTTGACGCTGCGCTGCTGCGCCGTGCCCGCATCCGCCGCGCCGCCCGCCTGTCCGCCGAAACCGCCCAGGATCACGTTGAAGAACGAGCGGTTCATCGCCTTGCACATGATGTAGGACAGGATGGCCCCGGACGACCCCACCAGCGAGCCGGCGATGATCAGCATCGGGTTGTTGAGCGAAAAGCCGATGCCGGCCGCGGCCCAACCCGAATAGCTGTTCAGCATCGACACCACCACCGGCATGTCGGCGCCGCCGATCGGGATGATGATCAGCACGCCCAGCACGAAGGCGATCAGCGTCATGATGATGAAGGGCGTCCATTCCTGCGTCAGCATGAACCACACGCCGCAGCCCAGCATCACGAGCGCCAACGCCAGGTTCAGCATGTGCTGGCCGGAAAACACCACGGGCGCGCCTTGGAACAGCCGGAACTTGTACTTGCCCGACAGCTTGCCGAACGCAATGACCGAGCCCGAGAACGTGATGGCGCCCACGAACGTGCCGATGAAGAGCTCGAAGCGGTTGCCGGTGGGGATCAGCATGCCCGCCGGCACGATGCCGAACGCATGTGGTTCGGCCACCACCGCCACCGCGATGGCGACCGCCGCCAGGCCGATCATGCTATGCATGAAGGCGACCAGTTCGGGCATTTTCGTCATCTCGACGCGGCGCGCCATCAAGGTGCCGATGGAACCGCCCACCAGCAGGCCCAGCACGACCCAGCCCAGGCCGATGGTGGCGGTGCCCTCGCGCGCCAGGCCGATGATGAGCGCCGCCGTGGTCAGCACCGCGATTGCCATGCCGGCCATGCCGAAGGCGTTGCCCAGCCGCGATGTGGTCGGATGCGACAGGCCCTTCAGCGCCTGGATGAAGCAGATCGAGGCAATCAGGTAAAGCAGGGTGACGAGATTCAGCGAGATCATTTCGCTTCCTCCTTGCCCGGCTTGCGATCTTTTTTCTTGAACATTTCCAGCATGCGCCGCGTCACGAGGAAGCCGCCGAATACGTTCACCGCGGCAAGCGCCACCGCGAACACGCCCATGCCGCGCGCCAGCCCGCCTTCGGTCAGCGCGGCCGCCAGCATGGCGCCTACGATGATGATGGCCGAGATGGCATTGGTGACCGCCATCAGCGGCGTGTGCAAGGCGGGCGTGACATTCCAGACGACGTGATAGCCGACATAGATGGCCAACACGAAGATGATGAGGTTCATCAGGGTGGGGTTGATCGCTTCCATGTTCAAGTCCTCCGCGCCACATTGCCGCCTTCGCATACCAGGCAGGCCGCCACGATTTCATCGTCGCGCTGGATCGCCAGCGCGCCGTCCGCGTTGATGATGAGCTTCAGGAAGTCCATGACGTTGCGCGCATAGAGCGCGGACGCATCGGTGGCGACCAGGCCCGGCAGGTTGGTCAGGCCGATGATCGTCACGCCATGCTTTTCAACGATCTGGCCTTTTTCGGACAGCGGGCAATTGCCGCCGCGCTCGACAGCCAGGTCGACTAGTACCGAGCCGGGCCGCATGGCGGCAACGGTGTCGGCGGACACCAGGGTCGGGGCGGGGCGGCCGGGGATCAGCGCGGTGGTGATGACGATGTCGGCCTGCTTGCAGCGTTCGGACACGAGCGCCGCCTGACGCGCCATCCAGCCGGGAGGCATGGCGCGCGCGTAGCCGCCCTTGCCTTCGGCAATTTCGCGTTCCTCGTCGGTTTCAAAAGGCACGTCGATGAACTTGGCGCCCAACGACTCCACCTGTTCGCGCGCGGCGGGGCGCACGTCGGACGCTTCAACCACCGCGCCCAGCCGCTTGGCCGTGGCGATGGCCTGCAAGCCGGCAACGCCGGTGCCCAGCACGACGGCGCGCGCGGCTTTCAGGGTGCCGGCCGCGGTCATCATCATGGGAATCAGCCGGCCGTAGTGGTGGGCGGCCAGCAGTACGGCCTTGTAGCCGGCCAGGTTGGCCTGCGAAGACAGCACGTCCAGACTTTGCGCGCGCGTGATGCGCGGCGCGGCCTCCAGGGCGAAGCCGGTAAGCCCCGCGGCTGCCATTTGTTCAATGCCTTGGGCGTCGAACGGATCGAGCATGCCGATGACGACGGCACCCGATTTCATCTGGGGCAATTCGGTGGGGGAAGGGGCGCGAACCTTCAGGACGAGTTCCGCGCCCAAGGCATCCTGGGTGGAACCGAGCGTGGCGCCCGCGGCCTCATAGGCGTCGTCCGGATAGCGGGCGGCGTCGCCTGCCCCTCGCTCCACGACAACGGTGTGTTTGCCGCCCAGGTACTTCTTGACGGTCTCCGGTGTTGCTGCGACACGGGTTTCCCCGTCTCGGGTCTCTTTTGGTATCCCGATGTGCATCGACGCCTCTCCTCAGAAGGTTCGCCGTAGTTATACACGTTAATGTTGCCCCCACGCTGCGCTCATTGCATTCGCTTGCTGCCCCCGAGGGGGCTGGCCCGCCTTGGGAGCGGCCCGGCGGCGGGCCGTTGCCCCAAGAGGGTGTGCCCCCACGCTGCGCTCATTGCATTCGCTTGCTGCCCCCCGAGGGGGCTGGCCCGCCTTGGGGCGGCCCGGCGGCGGGCCGTTGCCCCAAGAGGGTGTGCCCCCACGCTGCGCTCATTGCATTCGCTTGCTGCCCCCCGAGGGGGCTGGCCCGCCTTGGGAGCGGCCCGGCGGCGGGCCGGCTTCCTGCTGGCGCGTTCGTTGCTTGCGCGCATCTTGGGCGGCAAGGGGGGGTTAGTTCTTTTGATTGAGGGCTTTTATAGGGCGAAAAAAAGCCCCATGGCGAACCATGGGGCTTGGGCTTTGCAGCCCGCTTGCTCCGGCCAGTCTTACCACGCCGCTGGCCGGCACTTGTGCGTAAACGTCCGGCGTCAGGCCGTTTGCGCGCGAGTCCAGTTGATCAGCGCGGCGGTGAGGTCGCGCAGATCGGCCTTCAGGCGGCCATAGTTTTCGGTGGGACGCAGCGTCACTTCGTCCATGTACAACTTGCGGTTGATTTCGATCTGCAGGCTGTGGCGGCCTTCTTCGGGGCGGCCGAAGGCGCGCACCAGTTCCACGCCCTTGTAGGGGTCGTTCACGGTCACGTTGTAGCCGCGTTCGCGCAGCCAGGCCGCGATGAATTCCCGGAAGGCCGGGTCGCTGGTGCTGCCGTCGCGGTCACCCAGCACGAAGTCGGGGTGGACCAGGCCGGGGCGGTCGGTGGCGAAGGCGCCGGCCACGCTGGGCATGGAATGGCAGTTGATGTGCCAGACCTTGCCGAACTTCTTGTGGGCGGCATCCAGCACCTGGCCAAGCGCGGCGTGGTACGGCTTCCAGCAGGCGTTGATGCGGTGGCGCACTTCTTCCACCGTCAGCTTGCGCTTGTACAGGGGTGTGCCGTCATCCAGCATGCGCCAGATCAGGCCCTTGCCCAGCTTCACCTTGGGCGACGCATTGATGGCGTCAGGCCAGGCTTCGTCCAGCAGCAATTCGTCGATCTCGTCGGGTGCGCGGTTGGCGTCGATGTAGGCGCGCGGAAACGCGGCGGCAACCATCGGTACGCCCAGCTCAAGCGCGTCGCCCCACAGGTCGTCAACCCAGGTGTCCTCGGCAGTGCGCAGCGCGCCAAAGTCCACCGCGGCGGCGAAGTCGGGAGGGTAGGCGGTGCCGCTGTGCGGAGAGTCCAGCACGAGCGGGGCCGAGGATTCCGAATCCGGATATTGCTGCGGAAGGTCGAGCCGGTAAGACAGGGGTTGGGTAATTCGCATATAGAGGTACTGCGTTCGTGAATCGGAGGCCCCCGCGGCCGAAGACGGCGCGGCGGGGGCCGAAGATCGCTTAGTCGATCTTCACGTTGGCTTCTTTGGCGATGCGCTTGTTCTTGGCGATTTCGGCAGCGATCTGCTTGCTGAAGTCGGCCGGACTATTGGCGGCGGGCGAGGCGCCCAGCGCTTCCAGGCGCGTCTTGACGTCGGCTTCCGCGCTGACCTTCTGCACGGCAGCGTTCAGCTTGGCCAGGATGGGCTCGGGCAGCTTGGCCGGGGCAACCAGGCCAAACCACGACGAGTCGTTCACGGCGGGCAGGCCGGCTTCGGCGAACGTGGGCACGTCGGGCAGGGCAGCCACGCGCTTGGGCGAGGCAACGGCCATGGCGATCAGGCGGCCGGATTGCACGTGCGGCAGGGTGGACGGCAGGTTGTCATACATGACGTCAACCTGGCCGGCCAGCGCGTCATTCAGCGCCGGGCCCACGCCACGGTAGGGCACGTGCATCAGGTCGGTGCCCGACGACATCTTGAACAGCTCGCCCATCATGTGCGAGACCGAACCGTTGCCGGCCGACGCGTAGGTCAGCTTGCCCGGCTCGCTCTTGGCCAGCGCGATCAGTTCGGCAATGTTCTTCGCCTTGACCTTGGGGTTGATCGTCATGATGTTCGGCACGGCCGCCAGGTTCGAGATGGGCGTGAAGTCCTTCTCGCCATCGAACGGCAGGTTCGGGTAGATGGCCGGGTTGATGCCGTGGGTGCTGACAGTGGCGATGCCCAGGACGTAGCCGTCCGGCGCGCTGCTGGCAACGAAGGCGCTGCCGATCGAGCCGCCGGCGCCGCCGCGGTTTTCAACCACCACGGTCTGGCCCAGTTCCTTGCTCAGCTTGTCCGCGAACAGGCGGCCGACGATGTCGGTGGTGCCGCCGGGCGGGAAGGGAACGATCAGGCGGATGGGCTTGCTCGGGTACGCGTCTTCAGCGTGCGCGATACCCGAGGTCAGCGGCATGGCCAGGGTCGCGGCAGCGACACACAGGCCCAGTACTACGTTACGGCGTTGCATGGATTCCCCTAATAAATTGGAAAGCGGATGCGCAAAGGCAGACGCAAACGCAATGATTCTTTCCTGGCGGGGCGGTTTGCGCAAACGAAAGTTTCTCCGTAAGCTATGACTTTTTTTCATGCCTCCTCTTTGCCGACACGGATCGGACGTTACTTTTATGTAACTTTTTCGTGGCACGGCTACTGCTGGAAGGCTGGGGCCAACACGCCCCGATCACGCCCCGGCCGGGGCAGGAGTCCCACGCACGGTGGGCACGATACATGCGACGTTTCTGTCCCTCATTAACCGATTTACAGGCGTTTGAAGTGGCGGCGCGGCACAGCAGTTTTACGCGCGCGGCGCAAGAATTGTGTGTCACGCAGGGGGCCGTCAGTAAACAGGTGAAACATCTGGAAGAGTTCGTCGGCGTCGAACTATTCCTACGGATCAGGCAAGGCCTGGTATTGACCGAGGCGGGCCGCAGCTATCTGACCAAGGTCCAGGCCGGCCTGGGCCAGATCGAAGCGGCTACCGTCGAACTGATTGCGCATCAGGGGCAAGGCGGCACGCTCAACCTGACCTGTATGCCCACGTTCGGCGCCCGCTGGCTGATTCCGCGCCTGACCGCCTTCATGCGGCTGCGCCCCGACATCCATGTAGAGTTCCTGCCGCACCGCCAAGGCTATGATTTTTCCACGCCTGAACTGGACGCGGCAGTCCGGTTTGGTGAAGGCCTGTGGCCGGGTAGCGGCGCCGACTACATCGTGGGCCGAGACATCGTGCCGGTGTGCAGCCCCCGCCTTATTCCGGGTGGCTGCCCCTCGCCGGAGGCGCTGCTGACCTATCCGCTGCTGCACCATACGTCGGCGCTGGAAGGTTGGCGCGATTGGTTCGAGCAGGCCGGCTGCGACAGCCGGCGCAGCCTGGAAGGGGCGCGCTTTGACCAATACGCGCTGCTGTCCCAGGCCGCCGCGGCCGGTTTTGGCGTGGCGCTGATTCCGCGCTGCCTGATTGAAGACGAACTGCGCGACGGCAAGCTGGCCGTGGCCATGAAGCTGCCGATCCGCGCGCGCATGGGCTACTACCTGTGCTATCCCGAGCAGAAAGCCAACCTGCCAACCTTGCAGGCGTTTCGCGCCTGGCTGATGGAAGTCTCCCGGGCGGCCGAGCCGCAGCCCAGGGAAGACGCCGTGTCCGAACTAAAATAGCCGCATCATGAGTCAAATATCCACCAAAAAAGGCCGCGTGGTCGTGGGCATGTCGGGCGGGGTCGATTCTTCGGTCACGGCCTGGCTGCTCAAGCAACAAGGCTATGACGTCGTCGGCTTGTTCATGAAGAACTGGGAAGACGACGACGATTCCGAATACTGCTCAACTCGCCAAGACCTGTTGGACGCCGCCAGCGTTGCCGACCTGGTTGGCGTTGAGTTCGAATTCGTCAACTTTGCCGCCGAATACAAGGACCGCGTGTTCGCGGAATTCCTGCGCGAATATTCGGCGGGCCGCACGCCCAACCCCGACGTGCTGTGCAATGCCGAAATCAAGTTCAAGGCTTTTCTTGACCACGCCATGGCGCTGGGCGCCGAGCACATCGCCACGGGCCATTACGCCCGGGTGCGCGAAGTGCCGGCGGCCGGCGGCGGCACGCAGTTCCAGTTGCTCAAGGCGCTGGACGCCTCCAAGGACCAAAGCTATTTCCTGCATCGGTTGAACCAGGCCCAGTTGTCGCGCACGCTGTTCCCGCTGGGCGAGATCCACAAGACCGAAGTGCGGCGCATCGCACACGAGATCGGCCTGCACAATGCTGCCAAGAAGGATTCCACCGGCATCTGCTTCATTGGCGAGCGTCCGTTTCGCGAATTCCTGAACCGCTACCTGCCGACCGAGCCGGGTCCTATCCTGACGCCGGAAGGCCAGCAGGTGGGGCGCCACGAAGGCCTGTCGTTCTACACGCTGGGTCAGCGCAAGGGCCTGGGCGTGGGCGGCGTGAAGGGGCGCCAGCGTGAAGACGGCACGGCCGAGGCCTGGTACGTGGCGCGCAAGGATCTGGAGCGCAACATCCTGTACGTGGTGCAGGGGCATGATCATCCGTGGCTGCTGTCCGGTCAATTGCAGGCGCAGGACGCCAGCTGGGTGGCGGGCAATCCGCCCGAGATCGCGGGCTATGGCGCCAAGACACGCTACCGCCAGGCGGATGCGGCCTGCCGTCTGGACAAGGCTGATGGCGACACCTTCGCCCTGGATTTCGCCGAGCCCCAGTGGGCCGTGACGCCTGGCCAGTCGGCCGTGCTTTACGATGGCGACGTTTGCCTGGGCGGCGGCATCATTCTGTAGCACGCCCCTCCGGCGCGTGTGCGATCAAGCAGGGCCCCGTGGGTGCGACGCCCGCGGGGCCTTGTTCATGAACCTAAGAATTCAAAACGAGAGGAGAGGGTTGTGGACGTTTCGATGGTGATTTGCCTGCTGGTGCTGGGCGCGGTGGCCGGCTTTGCGGCGGGGCTGCTGGGAATCGGCGGTGGGATGCTGCTGGTGCCGCTGTTGACAATGCTGTTCTCTTGGCAGGGCATGCCGCCCGAGCTTGTGGTGCACGCAGCCATCGCCACGTCGATGACGTCCATCCTGTTCACGTCGATTTCCAGCGTGCGGGCGCATCAGCAGCGCGGCACGATCAAATGGAACATCGTATGGGCCATGGCGCCGGGCATCATCATTGGCGGCCTGGTGTCGGGCGGCGCGGTGTTCGCCGCGCTCAGCACCTTGTGGCTGTCCTTGTTCTTCGCGTTGTTCGTCGGCTATTCAGGCTGGAGCATGCTGCGCAACAAGAAGCCCAAGCCAGCTCGCCAGATGCCAGGCGTGGTGGGCACCAGCGCGGCGGGGGCGGGTATCGGCTTCCTGTCGGGGCTGGTCGGCGCGGGCGGCGGATTCCTGTCGGTGCCTTTCATGGTCTGGTGCAACGTGGCCCTGCACAACGCGGTGTCGACGTCGGCCGCGCTGGGCTTCCCGATTGCGCTGGCAAACAGTGTGGGCTATGTGGTGTCGGGCCTGAATGAAGGTACCTCGCGTCCCGGCATGCTGGGCTACATATACTGGCCGGCCTTGCTGGCGCTGGTGTGCACCAGCGTGCTGACCGCGCCGTTGGGCGCGCGGATGGCGCACCGCTTGCCGGTGCAGACGTTGAAGCGGGTGTTTGCGTGCCTGTTGTTCGCTCTGGCGGCGTACATGCTGTTCAAGGCCTGGCAGACCTTTGCGGGGCAATAGCCGCAATAGGGGCAAGAGGTCGGTAGCGGCGGCTTGCCATGCCGCTGCCGCAACGCAAACCGGCCGCGCGTGGCGGCCGGTCGTCAAGTGCGCCTGCCTGGTGGGCAGGCCACGCGCACTTCAGGCGGTTTGGGGCATGGTGTCGATGAACGACTGGCGCTGAGCCAGTTTGTCGTGCAAACGGGCCAGGTTCAGATGGTTGGCGCGCCAGTCCAGCGCGGCAAAGCGCAGGTCCAGGTAGCCCAGCGCGCAACCGACGGCAATGTCGGCCAGGCTGTAGTTGATGCCCATGCAGTGGGCGTTGTCACCCAGGCTCTTGTTCATGGCGTCCAGGCTGGCGTGGATCTTGCCGAATTGGCGTTCGATCCATTCCGGGCTGCGCTGAGCTTCGGGGCGCTGGTTTTCCTTGACGATGGCCACACAGGCGTCCAGGACGCCATCGGCGATGGCTTCCCAGCATTTGACGGCCGCGCGGTCGCGCCCCTGCTGGGGAATCAGGCGGGCCACGGGCGACAGGGTGTCCAGGTACTCGACGATGACGCGCGAATCAAACAGCGCGCCGCCATCTTCCATGACCAGGCACGGAACTTTGCCCAGCGGGTTGTACGTTTGGATCTGCGTGTCGGCGGACCAGACGTTTTCGAGTTCAAGCCGGTAGTCCAGCTTTTTCTCGGCCATGACGATACGCACTTTGCGTACGTATGGACTGGTAAGCGAGCCGATCAGTTTCATGGAGTCACAAGCGGAGTCGAAAAGCGGCCGAAGTATAGCAGGCCGCATGACGGTCACACCGTCCGCGGGTCGGAATCTTCGCCAGTTTGCCACAATGTTGCATGCCCCCGGATGATAAAATCGTCGGGTTTTCCCATCCGTAGCCATTTCTACCCCAGACCATGCAAATCGCCGATCAATTGAGCCAACTTAATGCCCTTTCGCCATTGGATGGCCGTTACGCTTCCCGGAGCGACGCGCTGCGCGGTCTGCTGTCCGAAGCCGGCTTCATGGCGCACCGCGTCGAAGTCGAGGTGGCCTGGCTGGTCGCCCTGTCCGACGCAGGGCTGCCCGAGCTGCCCGCCTTTTCCCAGGCCGCGCGCCAGCGTTTGCAGCAGTTGGTGCAGGATTTTTCGGAATCCGACGCCGCGCGCATCAAGGACATCGAACGCGTCACCAACCATGACGTGAAAGCGGTCGAGTACTGGCTGAAGGAAAAAGTGGCCGACGACGCTGAACTGGCGCGCGCCGCCGAGTTCATCCACTTCGCCTGCACGTCGGAAGACATCAACAACACCTCGCACGCGCTGATGCTGTCGCGCGCCCGCGATCAGGTGGTGGTGCCGCGCCTGCGCGAACTGGCCGCCAAGCTGAACGACATGGCGGTGGCCCAGGCTGACCAGCCGATGCTGTCGCGCACGCACGGCCAGCCGGCCAGCCCCACCACGCTGGGCAAGGAATTCGCCAACGTGGCCGCGCGCCTGAACCGCGCCATTGCTGCCGTCGAGGCCGTGCAACCGCTGGCCAAGCTGAACGGTGCCACCGGCAACTACAACGCCCACCTGTCGGCTTATCCGGAAATCGATTGGCCCGCCTTCAGCCAGCGCGTGCTGGCCGGGCTGGGTCTGACCCAGAATCGCCACACCATCCAGATCGAACCGCATGACTGGATGTCGGCCCTGTTCGACGCTATCACGCGCGCCAACATCATCGTGCTGGACCTGGACCGCGATATCTGGGGTTATGTGGCGCTGGGCTACTTCAAGCAGCGCCTGAAGGAAGGCGAGGTCGGTTCGTCGACCATGCCGCACAAGGTCAACCCGATCGACTTCGAAAACTCCGAAGGCAACCTGGGCCTGGCCAACGCCGTGCTGCGCCACTTGGCCGACAAGCTGCCAATTTCCCGTTGGCAGCGTGACCTGACCGACTCCACCGTGCTGCGCAACCTGGGCGTGGGCCTGGGCTATTGCCTGGTCGCGTGGGATGCCTGCATGCGCGGCCTGGGCAAGCTGGAAGTCAATACGGCTGCTATCGATGCCGACATCGATGCTTGCTGGGAAGTGCTGGCCGAGCCGGTGCAAACCGTGATGCGCCGCTACGGCTTGCCGCAACCCTATGAACAACTCAAGGCCCTGACCCGTGGCAAGGGCATCACCGAAGAAGCCCTGCGCGAGTTCATCCAGGGCCTGGCTCTGCCGGAAGAGCCGAAGGCGCGCTTGCTGGCGATGACGCCCCGGTCATACATCGGGCTGGCCGCAGAGCTGGCCCGGGCGGTATAGTCGCCATGCCGCGCGCGTCATGCGCGCGGCATTCTTGATGTACTTACGGGAGATTGCAATGCAAAAGTTGTCCACGCTTGTCGCGTTGGCCTGTATGACCGTGGCGCCGTTGCTAGCGACGACCGCCTCGGCGCAGTTCGCCAAGCCCGAAGATGCGGTCAAGTACCGCCAATCGGCGCTGACGCTGATGGCCTCGCACTTTGGTCGCATGGCGCCGGTGGTCAAGGGTCAGGCGCCGTACGACGCCGCGCAGATCAAGGCCAACGTCGAGGTCTTGAAGACCCTCTCGGCGCTGCCGTGGACGGCTTTTGGGCCGGGTACGGAAGGCGGCGATGCGCGCCCCGAAATCTGGAGCGATGCCGCGGGTTTCAAGCAAAAGCAGCAAGCCTTCCAGGACAACATCGTGAAGCTGTCGGCCGCGGCTGACTCGGGCGATCTGGACAAGCTGCGAGCCGCCTTTGGCGACGTGGGCGCCAGTTGCAAGGCCTGCCACGATTCGTACCGCAAGAAGAAGTAAGACGTTGCCGTCTTCGGGCGGCATCGATACTTACCACGCAAAAGCCCTTCGACGTATCGAAGGGCTTTTTGTTTTTTGGCTGCTGGATCGGCGCGTGGCGGATTACGAAAAAGACATGTCGGCTACGACTTCTATCGACCGTATCCACAACACCAGGCCCGTCACGCAGGCGCCCAGCACCAGGGCGCGCAACCACACGGCAAAGCCGTCCTGCGCGGGCGGTGTGCCGGCGGGCAGGTCCTTGGCGTCGACGTCGCCTGTGATGATGGCGCGCACCAGGCGCTTGCGGCGCACCAGCGCGTACCAGGCCACCGCCAGAAGGTGCAGCGCGATCAGGGCGATGATGACCCATTCGTTCAGTTTGTGCCACGAGGTCAGTGCGCCGGAGGTGGCCGCGCTGACGTAACCGAACAAGGGTCCTTGCGTCATGATGTCGTCGGTGGTGAACAGGCCGCTTACGGCTTGAAAACCGACGACCAGCAGCAGCGCCAATACCGACAGGGCGCCCAGCGGATTATGCCCGGCGGGCGCGGCAGCGCCCTTGAGGTATTTGGCCACCGCGCCGGGGCCGCGCACGAAGGTGGCAAAGCGGGCATAGCGCGGGCCGACAATGCCCCACAACAGGCGGAAGATGATCAGGCCCAGCGCCGTACAGCCAAAGCGCACGTGCCAGTCCATATATAGGCCGCCCAGCTTGACGCTGACAAACGCGCCGACGATACAGACGACTAGCGCCCAGTGGAAGAGGCGGGTGGGAAGGTCCCAGATGCGTACCGCGAGTCGGTTGTTCTGCATGGGGGAAATTACTCAGGCTACGTTGCCAGCGACTTTATCACGCAAGAAATGAAATCGCCGTGGCTCAAATTGAAATCGCCGCGGTTCAGGCGCGGCGAGCGGGCAGAAAAATCGGCGCCGTGGCGCCGATGGTTTAGTACGAAGCGTTGCGCACCGACTCGATGCGATGCACGTGCTCGTGGCGGAAGCGGATGCGTTGGCCGGGCGCCTTTTGTGCCGAGCCGCCGCAAGCGACGACTTCAGTCGTGTAGGTCGTCGTGCCGTTGATCGGCGCGTTGAAGATGACCGTTGCACGAATGGCCGGGCCATTGGCCGGTTGCAGATGAACGATGTCGCCGATGTGAATCGGGGTGTTGTCCAGCTTCGTGTGAGCGGGGCGGCGGATCAGGTCCGAGGTAGTGAAACGAGTATTCATGGTGTGTGTTCTCTTAAGTTCTAGTTATTAGAAAAGCTGCGTGTTGCGCATGCTGCGAAGGGCGGACGTACCAAAAGCGCCTCGCGTCCTCGCGGTTGCCTTGTCGCCGGGTTTTTTCCGACAGGGCAGGCATGACACTAACGCATAAGTGTTGCCATCAGTTTGCGCATTCTCATGTTTTTTGCGTGCGCGCGTAACGGGGTGGTGCAGCCGATGCCATCAGTCAGTCCTGGACGGTATCGGTTCGGGCTCAAGTGGCGTGCTTGCGGTAGCAGGCGGCCGTCAGGCCCGAGAGGTCGCTCAGAGAGGGTTGGCTCTGGCGGTTGCTGTGCGGCTGTTCGTCGTGGTTACGACTTGGGCTGCAACGTGTCTTGTTGCTTGTTTTTAAACTTCTTTCCAAACCGGACTGGCGGGATGGTGAAGATGTACTTGGCTGTTGCCGTGCTTTCCAGGCGGAGGCCGACGATTTGCGTTTTCGCGTTATGGGTTTTCGCAAACCGGATCGAATTTCCGGGTGGTTGGCAGGCTGCTGGCAAAGCGCGCTTGTGTGGCGCTGTTGAGTCTGGTTCACCAGAATCAAGCCAGGAGTGTGACCAACTTCTTGAATACTTCTTCTTGAATGCTTCTTGAATGTTTCCGGCCTATTTATTCTGGGAAATATGGTGGCGCAGAAAACATTAGTCGTCGATATTATCGGAAAAAAAACGCGGTTGCAAGCCTTTTTTGATGGCGGCTTGCAAGGCCGCCATCGCGCTTAGTGCTCAGGCGCGCGGGCTTGGCGCTGGGCCTCGATGATCAGGCCTTCCAGCCGAGGAGACATTCGCAATGCCACCTGCGCGCCCATCGATCCGTCTGGCTGGCGTTCGGTTTCCAGCGCCAGGCCAATGCGTTCGTCATTGAACGCGTCGGGCGCGGCTTCAATCTCGACATAGCGGGCAAGCAAGGCATCAACGGCCTTTTGGGCGTCGGCCAGGGCCTCTTCCGACAATTGTCCCTGCCCCAGGTATTGATTCACGACGCGCGCCAAGTCGTTCATGAAGAACAGCAGGGCGGCCGCGCCGCGGCAATCGGGCTGGGTGAATCCCCAGGGGGCGGAAGTGGCGGGTTGAGTCATGGGCAAAGACGTGTTGGGGGTTGCGGGCGGCCAGGGCCGGAATCCGGCATTTTAAGGGATAGGAATAAGGGCGCCACCCGCTCGAAACCGGACCCGCCCTGTGTCAACTCGCTTCGATCGCAACAAAATCCGCCCGAGCGCGGTTGCGATCGGACGCTTCGGGATAATCTGCGCACTGGCGCCCGCCATTGACGGGGGGGGCGTCAACCGGTTCATCAACCCGCTGGAGGATACGCATGTCACTGTGGCGAGCCTGCCTGACGGGGCTGGCGATGGCTTCTATGCTGTTCGTGACGGCCTGCGTCAACAAAGAACCGCAAGAGCGCGCGGCCTTCATCCAGTTGCTGCAAGCGCGGATGAATAGCAATGTGCTGCTGCCGATCGCCGCGCTGAGCAAGGTCGAAAAAGAGGCGCTGGGCGACTATGCCGATGCCTACAAAGTCATTACCGATTTCCAGCAGGAGATGGCCGAATCGGCCCGCGCCATGCGCGACGTGCTTGCGGTGGAGACGATCCGCTCAGTGGGCGAGATCGTTGAACGCAAGGCCGGCTTCGAAACGGCGCGCAAGACGCTCGCTGACAGCGCGGGCAAGCTTTCCAAGGCGCGGGAGAAGGCGGACAAGGCGCGAGCCGGCCTGCAGCTGCCGGCCGATCTGGCGCCCGTGTACGACGGCGTGTACGACGAATCTGTCACTGGGCCCACCGTTGAACTGATGCGGGCCGCCTCGCGGATGGACGCGGTGGCGCGCGATGCCTTGGGCATCGCAGACCTTGTGGCCGCCAATGCCGCGGAAATACAACTGGTCGACGGGCAGGCGCGCGTGGCCACGCCCACGCTGCAGCATGAATTGAATCTGCGCTTGCAGGGGCTGAATGCGCAGGCGGACGAACTGGCGCAAGCGCGAGAGACCATCCTGCTTGCCGCGGGCGGCGGTGCCTGAACCGGCGTGCGTGCCTGGGCTTTGTACAATGCGGGTCTCGCGGCGTTCGCCGTGCCTGGAACGAAACATGAGCCAATCATCCAGCTTGCACTACAGAACCTTTCTGCTCCTGCTCGTGGTGGTCTCCATCGCGTTCGGCTGGCTTTTGTGGCCTTTCTATGGCGCCGTATTCTGGGGCGCCATTCTTGCCATCATCTTTGGACCCCTGCAGCGCCGCCTGGTCAAGCGCATGGGCGGGCGGCGCAATCTGGCCGCGCTGATCACCTTGCTGGGCGTTTTGCTGCTGGTGATTTTGCCGCTGGTGGTGATCAGCGGTTCGCTGGTTCGCGAAGGCGCGAACCTATATCAAAGCATCAAGTCGGGCGAACTGAATTTCGGCCTGTATTTTCAGCAGGCGATGGAGGCGTTGCCCCCGTCGGTGCATGACGTGCTGGCGCGATTCGATCTGGCCGATATTCCCAGCCTTCAGGAAAAGCTCAGCGCGGGCGCGATGCAGGCCAGCCAGTTCCTGGCGACGCAGGCACTCAGCATCGGACAGGACACGTTCCAGTTCATGATCAGCTTCGGCATCATGCTGTATCTGCTGTTTTTCCTGCTGCGTGACGGGCCCGCGCTGGCGGATCGCGTCAAGCGCGCGATGCCCTTGAGCGACGGGCACAAGCAGCATCTGTTCCGCAAGTTCACCACCGTTGTGCGCGCCACCGTAAAGGGCAACATCGCGGTGGCGGCGGTGCAGGGCGCGCTGGGCGGCATCATCTTTTCGATCCTGTCGATTCAGGGGGCGCTGCTGTGGGGCGTCATCATGGGCTTCCTGTCGCTGCTGCCGGCCGTGGGCGCCGGCCTGATCTGGGTGCCCGTGGCCGTCTATTTCCTGCTGACGGGCGCCGTGGTCAAGGGCGCGGTGCTGATCGCATTTGGCGTGCTGGTCATCGGCATGGTCGACAACGTGCTGCGCCCGATCCTGGTGGGCAAAGACACCAAGATGCCCGACTACGTGGTGCTGATTTCCACGCTGGGCGGCATGGCACTGTTCGGCCTGAACGGCTTTGTGATCGGGCCGCTGATCGCCGCGCTGTTCATGGCAAGCTGGGATCTTTTCACGCAGACTTCCGACGGCATGCTGGGTCAGGGGGAAGAGCCCCCGGCGTCGCGCAAATAACGACCCCGGGGTGTTGCGCCTGCGTGGGATCAGCGCAGGCGCAGCAACAGGTCGCCAATGATCAGATCGCGGTCCGCTCGGGCCTGGGTTCGCACCAGCCCCTGCTTCAGCGCCTGCGCAACGTCGTCGACGCCCGTTGCGTCTTGCAGGGGCTGCTCGAAACTCTCGGCGTACAGGTAGCCCAGATGGCGCCATTGGCCGGCGGCGTTCGGCGCAAACGCAATGAACCATTCCCGCGAGCGTCGCTTCCCGCGCTGTTGCGGCGCTACATACAGGATGATCTCGTCCTGCCCGTCGCCGGTCAGGTCAGCGTAGATCACTTGGCAAGGTTGCGTGCTTGATGCGTCATCTTTCGGGGGATCGATGGGTGTTGCGCACCCCCGTGCCTGCTCCGCAAACTCGGCCCGCAGAAATTCCCACCACTCCGACGGAACGTTACGGCCCGAGGGCGTGGTCGCCAGCGGCGGCGCGTCGACGGGCGCCGCGTCGGCGGCGGCTTGCCCGGGCTTGTCCCATTGGAAATAGCCGCCCTTCAGGGTTTCGGCCGCCGCGGTGGCTATCCGTGGGTCCCGTGCATTGGCGGCGCCTTCCGCCAGGCGCCGCAGGGCATTGCGCCCCCACTGGCCGTAGTCGTTTCCCATGGCGTAAAAGCTGAAGTCCTGCGGGTCCTTACGCCCGTCGACCAGGCGCTGCAACTGGCTTTCGGCGGTCAACTTCATGGGGTTGGCGATCGGCGTGTTGAACGCCAGCAGCAACGCGAGTGTGGCGAAGGCCGCGATCAGGTTGGTGGCCGCGATCGTTGCGTAGTCATGTTTGCTCCGTAGCGCGGCCCAGGCATAGCCGGCCCCGTACAGCACGAGGATCGCGCTGCTGCCCACGCCCCACGCGCGCAGCACCGTCCACCCGTATTGGTCCACGCGGACCGCCGCGCCGTACAGCGCGACAGCCGCCAGCGGCAGCAGGCAGGCCATCGCCCAACGCAGTGCTCGGCGCAGGCGCGGGCCGAACGGAGCGGCATTCGGGCTATCTTGCCAGGCGGCGTTGATCAGCTTGATCCACACCAGCGAAAACGCAATCAACGCGCCTGCGGACAACTGCACCGCTTCCAGGCCCAATGCCAGCCTGGCAGCCAGCGCAAGGGTAAAGGCCAGCCCCACCAGCGTGACCAGCGGCAGCAGCCATGCGTTCAGGGTCAGCCAGGAACGCTGCAATGTGTCCGTCAGAGCAGGGCGGCGCCGCACCCCCACAAGGCAAGCGGCCAGGATCATCGGCCAGACGGCGAAGCGGAACGCAGCGTCTTCGACGAGCCGGCGGATGAGCCGGATTCCGATCATGTCAAACATGGCGCCCGCTGCTGCCAGCAACAGGCAGACACACGACGCCAGGCAAAGGCCTAAACCCAGATGGACGGCATTACGCCACGCCGCGCGAAAGACAGCGGGGTAGTTCCACTGCGGCCGGCGTAGGTCCAACGCCTGCACCAGCGGCAGCAACACGAATCCCGCGATGCCGGTCAGCAGCAGCGGCATGGCGGAGTCGCCACGGCTGAGCCATCCTCCGCGTTCGTTGGGTAGTGCGCCAAAGGCGGCCGTCAAGCCATAGGCCGTCACGGCGGGCAGCAGCAAGCCGTAGATGGCCAGCGCGGCAAGCCAGCGTCTGGTGCTTTGCATGCCCGACAGTAGCGCGCCGGCAAGCGGCACCAACGCCAGCCATTGCAGCAGGAAATACAGGGCAAAGGGGTGCCCCCATGGCCACGTTCGATGGGCCGTGAGTTCGTGCAGACACACGCCTAGCGAAGCGGCAATGGCTCCATACAGCAGGACGGTCCGGTCAGACGCGTCCAACGAGCCAGGGGCGTTATTTTTCAGGGACGGATTCTTCATGCCGCGCATAGTAGCAACCCGGCGGTCTTGCGCCTTTTGATGGCGATTCGCCAGTGATGAAACCGTCGCCTGGCCGGTCATTTCAGAGTAAATTGGGGACGCGGTACGGCTAGCTGAAAGGCGCATTCAGCGCCTGCAATAGGCGTCTGAGCGAGGATTGTGCGGTTGCGGGGTTCTGCAATAATTTCTGAATTTCATCCGGCCTGGATGCATCATCAGGCAGGACGTATCGGGAGGCGCATGGGTCCAAGGGGGAAAGCGATGGCTGATGGCGAGAGCCTGGCTGGCGCCAGGGCGCGCGCTCCACACCGGTATTCCATGCGGACCGGTTTGCTGACTCTCGTGTTCGCCTGTATTTCGCCGGCGCTGGTCGTGGCGTCGGTGGCGGTATATGAAAGCTACATCGTTCAGCAAGAGCGGATCTTCCGCGACACGATCTTTCTAGCCCGCAACCTCACCTCTATTCTTGACCGCGAACTCACCGGCGTTGAAGCCGGCGTGCAGATGCTGGCGTCCTCGCCCGACCTGCTTGCCGGCGACCTGGCCAGTTTCCATCAGCGCGCGCGGGATTCGGTGCGTTTTCAGATCGTGGACAGCTACGTCCTGACCGATCGGGAAGGGCGCCAGGTCATCAATACGTTGGTACCCTACGGAGCGCCCTTGCCTTTGAGCGGCGCGCCGGAAGAACTGCGCCGGGTTTTCGCCACGCGGGGGCCGGTGCTGACGGGCCTGTTCAGCGGCGGGGTCACCAAGCGGCCAACGATTGCGATGGGTGTGCCCGTGGTGCGCGGCGACAGCGTCATCTACAGCTTGAACGTGGGCTTGTCTCCGGACCGCATCGGCAGCGCGCTGGGGCGCCGCGCCTTGCCGGAAGGCTGGGTGGCAGCCGTTCTGGATGAATCCGGAACCATCATCGCCCGCACGCGGGATGCCTCGACGTTCGTTGGCCAAAAAGCCGTGCCCGCCTTGGTGCAGGCGGTGCAGCGGGAAAACGAGGGCGCTTTTGAATCGGTGACCAAAGAGGGAACGCCCGTCTATACCGCCTTCAGCCGTTCGCCGCTGTCGGGGTGGACGGTTGCCGCCGGGGCGCCCATGACCTTGGTGACGACGAATCTGTACCGTTCCATCGCCTGGGTGGCGTTTGGCACCTTGGTCGCATTCGGCCTGGGTCTGTGGCTGGCCCTGCGTCTGGCCAATCGCCTGACCTCGGCGGTGCAAGGCCTGGTGGGGCCGGCACTGGCGTTGGGGGAAGGGCGCACGGTTGAATTGGCGGGCACCAGCGTCAAAGAGGCCGAGGAAGTGGGCACCGCGCTATTGCAAGCGTCGCGCATGCTTGCGCATGCGCAGCATCTGGCGCACTACGACCCTTTGACCGGCCTGTGCAACCGCGTGCTTTTCGGTGAACTCATCCTGCGCGAACTGGCCGTGGCGCAGCGCAGCGGCGACTCCTTCGCGCTCCTCGCCATTGATCTGGATGGGTTCAAGGCGGTCAACGACCTGCACGGCCATGCCGCGGGCGACACGGTGTTGAAGGAAGCCGCGGACCGAATGGCGCGCGCCATCCGCGTGTCCGACGTGGCGGCCCGGCTTGGCGGCGACGAGTTCGCCGTGCTGTTGATGGGCGTGCACCAAGAACAGGCGCAGCGGGTAGCCGAGGCCCTGGTCGACAGCCTGTCGCTACCCTATCCGGGAATCCGCGTGGCTGTGTCGGCAAGCGTCGGGATTGCCATGTATCCCGACTCGGGCGTCACGATGCTGCAGTTGATGGAGCGCGCCGACGTCGCGCTGTACAAGGCCAAGGGCGAGGGCAAGCGGCGGGTGGCGTCGGACGTTTGACGCCGCGCGCGGGGGCATGTTCAGGTGTCGGGCTGGGGCGCTTGTTGCGGCGCCAGCGCCGTCAGGACTTCACCCGATGTCAGGCGATACCGCCGTTCGCCCAGGGCGACCACGCCTTCTCCGTCCGACGTCCTGAGGATGTAGCGGGAGGCCGCTGGCGGCCGGGGAGTGGAGGGGCCCGGGTCATCCGCCTGCAAGAAGACCTCTATCCGGTAAAGCCTGCCCGACTCCGTGCTGGCAAGCACATCGCTCAATCTACGTATGGAAATGGCCATGCGGCTAATGCTCCCTCTTCTTTGATGTTTCAGTGGGTCTGTCGCGTTTCGCGGTGCGGGTATCCCCACGCCGGCTGGTCACTACGATAACGATAGGTTTTCGCTACACTGCCCGCCTGCCGCCGCGCCAGGGGTGGCACCAAGCAAACAAGCGGAAACGTTAATGCGATCTTTTTCCGGCCGGAATGCGGCCACTATCCTCGGTCTGTTGGCGATCCTGCTTTGGGGAACGGTCGTCGGGCTGATTCGTGGCGTCAGCGAGAACTTTGGTGCCATTGGCGGCGCCGCGCTTATTTATACGGTAGGTTCTGCATTCCTTGTGTGTCTGCTTGGGTTTCCGGCATTACGGAGTTTTCCGCGTCCTTATCTCTTCGTCGGCAGCCTGCTGTTCGTCGCCTACGAAATCTGCCTGTCGCTGTCGCTGGGCTTTGCCATAGATCGTAGCCAGGCAATCGAGCTGGGCATCGTCAATTACCTCTGGCCTTGCATGACCGTGTTGTTGGCTATCGTGTTCAATGGCCAGCGCGCCAACGCCTGGGTGGTGCCGGGAATACTGCTGTCGGTTTGCGGTATAGCCTGGGTTGTGGGCGGATCCAGCCTGTCTTGGCAGCGCACCGTCGCAAACATATCCAGTAATCCTCTCAGCTACGGATTGGCATTCGGCGGCGCCATTATCTGGGCCGCCTATTGCAATGTGACCACGCGCCTGGCCAACGGCAAGAACGGGGTGGCGTTATTTTTCATGCTTACCGCTGGGGCATTGTGGGCGAAGTACTTTTTCAGTGCCGAACCGCCATTGGTATTTACCGGCCCGGCTACGTTCGAGCTATGCGTAACCGGCGGCGCCATGGCGGCCGGCTATGCCCTGTGGAACGTGGGAATACTGAAGGGCAACCTGACCTTGCTGGCAACCGCGTCCTACTTCACCCCGGTGTTTTCCACTTTCTTTGCGGCCGTGTGGCTCTCCACTCGTCTGACCGCGTCATTCTGGCAAGGCGTGGCGATGGTCACGGCAGGTTCGTTGCTGTGTTGGGTAGCGACAAGAAGCAAATCCGCCCGGGGCGATTAGCCCGGGGCGGCTAAAACGCTTGGGAGGCGCTGTCAGTCGATCAACATGGATTGCGCAACGGCATATCCCAGCGGAATCAATAACAACGACGCAAAGGTTGAACTGACAATCGCCGCCGATATCTTCAGCCAGGGCTCAGGCCCCGCGCTTCGAATCGTTTGAATCACCAACCCGACGATACCCATAACCATCAAACAGCTGATTACCACTGCTACGTAAGTCATGTTGTCTCCGTCCTCGCCTGATTAAAGGGATTCGGCGCCGCGTTGCGCGGTCTGTATGTTTGTACTGATTGTGCGCCTGTATCAGCGGACTTGGCCCTAGGGTTTTCCTGGCACGATCATGCCAGTGTGGTGTTTTTGCCGCGGGGCCTGCAGCATGAATTCATGTGCGCGTGCAACATTTCAAACGGCGTGCGAAAGCGCGTTGATGCGTCGGCCGATTGCGCTACGATGGGCGAACACCCCCGACGGAAAATCCCAAAGATGACGCAGAAATTGCGCCCCGGCACGCGCGCCACGCTTCAGGTCAGGCAACTCCTGCCAGGAGAGTTTGCGTGGATCATTACCTTGCTTGATCCCGAAAGCGGTAATGTGCATAGCACCAATTATTCTGAAAAGCGCTACGGCAGCCAGGATGAAGCGTCGGCCGCGGGTAAGGCCGCAGTCGTGGAATTTCTTGGCGCAGGCGGAAAAAATGGCTTGGCGGGGGTGAAAGACGGCAAGCTCAAGCCTTGAGCGCGCCCGATCGGTGCACCGCCGATTGCTGAACAGCTTATGGAAAGCCCTCGCAAGAGGGCTTTTTGCTGTGCGTGAACAGCGTGTTGCGTGGGAACGGCATTTGCTGAAGGGCTGGCGGCGCGCTTGGCGCCGCCAGAGGAGAACAAGCCATGTCCCAATTTCCGCATCGAGAGCCGGGCCTGCCCGACGACCTGCCGCCGGATGATCCGTCCTTGCCGGGTAACTTGCCGCCCGATGACCCCCTGCCGGACCCGAACCAGCCGCCCGACGATCCCCCGCTGGTTGATCCGACCCCGCCGGCACCGGATCCACGCCTGCCGGGCGCGATCGACCTGGCTTGAATGCCGGGACCGCGCGATTCAAAAACCCTAAAAGGAGACTGTCATGCGTTCCATTCTGCTGTGGCTGCTTGGCGTGCCTATTCCCATCATCATCCTGCTGGCGCTTTTCTGGCATTGACGCCGGGCGGCTTGCGTATCGGCGCCTTTCGGTTTCTCTGTGCAGGTGTTCCGACGAGCACTACGTACGGACGGCGCCACAAAACAATGAACAAGGAATCACCATGGAAAACGCGTCATCTTCAAGCTTGGCTTACGGCGGTGCCGTGCCACCCCGTGAGTCGGCAATCTCGGCGGTGTCCTGGGCGGCGGTGTTCGCTGGCGCCGTGATCGCGGCGGCGCTGTCGCTGGCATTGTTCGCGGGCGGAACGGGTCTGGGCTTCCTCTCGGTTTCGCCTTGGGGCGACGAGGGCATGTCGGCGCCTGCCGTTGGTATAGGCATCATTGCCTGGATGCTGTTTACGCAGATCATCTCTTACGGCATTGGCGGCTACGTGGCCGGACGCTTGCGCACGAAGTGGGTGGATGTGCATTCGGATGAAATCTACTTCCGCGATACCGCGCATGGCTTTCTGGTGTGGGCCTTGAGCGCGGTCGTCAGTGCGGCGCTGCTGGGTTCGGCGCTTGCAACGCTTGCGTCGGGGGCGGCCAAGGCCGGTGCGTCGGTGGTGGCGGGAGCAAGCACGGCGGTCACGGCAACGGCGGCGGCAGGCGCTGCGGGAGCGGGCGGCGGCGGCATGGACCGCGCGACCGAGTATTTCACCGATACGCTGATGCGCTCGGAACGACCGGACGCGGCCGGCGACCGTGACACGGCACGCGCGGAAGTGGGCCGTATCGTCGCTATGAGCCTGGCGCGCGGTGATATGACGCCCGAAGACCGCGACTATGTGGTCAAGGTGGTAGCCGCGCAAACCGGCCAGGATCCTGCCGTTGCACAGCGCCGCGTTGAGCAGACCATCGCCAATGCCAAGAAGGCGGCGGAAGACGCCAAGCAAAAAGCCAAGGAAGCCGCCGACCAGGCCCGCAAAGCCGCCGCCGCGTTCGCGCTGTGGGGCTTCGCATCCATGCTGATTGGCGCCTTTGTGGCAAGCCTGGCCGCAACCTGGGGTGGCAAGCGCCGCGATACCTTGCGGACGCTGTAGTTGTGTTTGTGTTGCCGTTGCACGGTGGTTGCGTTGCAGTTTCGTGCGCGGTAAATGCAAAAGGCCCTCACCGAAGTGAGGGCCTTTTTAATTCTTGGTGGCGCATCCCTGATTCGAACAGGGGACCTGCGGATTATGATTCCGTCGCTCTAACCGGCTGAGCTAATGCGCCATTCCATGTTCGTTATTCAGTGTTGCTGCGGCATCTGTTCCGTAGCGCTGATCAACGAAGAACGAAATTCTAGCATGAAACTTTTTTTGTTTGCAAGCGGGATTGCGGCAAAAAAATAGGAAGTCATTCAGACGTCCCTGGCCAGGCGAATTCCCGAAAACTGCCAGCGGGCTTCGGGGGAAAGAAGTTGCGATAGCTTGCGCGCACATGGTCGCGCGGCGTGGCGCAGGAGCCGCCGCGCAGCACGTACTGGTTGCACATGAACTTGCCGTTGTATTCGCCCACGGCGCCGGCGTCGGGCTTGTAGCCGGGGTAGGCATCGTAGGCGCTTGAGGTCCATTCCCAGGTATCGCCAAACAGTTGAACCGGCCCGCCCGAGCCGTTTCGAGCCGGGGCCGGGCGCGGATCCAGGTGTCCGTTTTCAAGCATGTTGGCGCGGCCTGGAAACGCGGGGTCCGCCTGTTGCCGGGCGGCGTGTTCCCATTCCGCTTCGCGAGGCAAGCGCACGCGCGCCCAGCGCGCGTACGCATCGGCTTCGAAGTAGCTCACGTGCGTGACGGGAGCCTGCAGTTCCAGTTCATGCATGCCGCGCAAGGTGAAGACGCGCCAGTCGTCGCGTTGGCCTTCCCAGTAAAGCGGCGCGCGCCAACCTTCTGCGCACACGCGGTCCCAGCCCGCCGACAACCAGAGTTCGGGCCGCTTGTAGCCACCGTCCTGGATGAATGCCAGGAATTCGTGTTGCGTGACAAGCCGGTCGGCCAGATGGAACGGCGCCAGCAGCACCTCGTGGGCCGGGCCTTCGTTATCGAAGCCGAAGCCTCGGCCGTCGTGACCAATCCGCGTGATGCCGCCACCGTAGCGCGTCCAGCCGGCGGGTGTCGCAGGCGGCAAGGCCGGCGAACCCGAGGCCACGTAGGCGGGCTTGAGCGGGTTGAAGGACAGCATGTGCTTCACGTCGGTAAGAATCAGTTCCTGATGTTGCTGCTCGTGGTTCAGGCCCAGTTCCAGCAAGGCGTCGAAGGCAGGGTCGTTCCCGCCCAAGCGCGAGATCAGGTCGTGCATGGCGGCGTCGACATGATGGCGGTACTGCTGCACGTCGGCTAGCGTCGGCCGCGACAATAGTCCGCGCTGGGGGCGCGGATGTTTGGCGCCGATCGCGTTGTAGTAGGAATTGAACAGCATGCGGTACTGCGGGTGGAAGACGCTGTAGGCAGGGTGGAAGTGCGTCAGCAAAAACGTTTCGAAGAACCAGGTGGTGTGCGCCAGGTGCCATTTGACGGGGCTACAGTCCGGCATGGATTGCACTTGGCAATCTTCAGGGCTTAGCGGCGCCGCGAGCGCCGTGCTGGTGGACCGCACGGCGTCGTAGCGATCGTGCTGGCCAGCCTGCCCGCCAGCGTAGGGTCCGGTAGCGGGATGAGTCAGCAGGCAGGCAGGTTCCATGGCGATCCTCCAGTGGCGTTGAGGGGAAGGCCCACGTTATGCGCGGGCGCTGAAAACCGAAAACCAGCCGCGTGAATCCGACCAGTGGGCAATGTCGTGAAAGCCCGCGCTTTGCAGCAGATCGGAAAAAGCCTGGGGCGTGAACTTGTAGGAATTTTCGGTATGAATGCGTTCGCCGGCGCGGAATTCGCGCTCGCCGCCCGGCCAGCACACGCGCACCGCGCGCAGGGCTTCCAGGTGCATTTCCACGCGCGATCGTGCGCTGTTGAAGTGGGCCACGTGGCGCCAGTCGGCAACATCGAAATCGGCGTCCAGTACGGTGTTGACGTGCCGCAGCAGATTCAGATTGAAGGCGGCGGTAAGGTGCAGGGCGTCGTCGTAGGCGGGTTCCAGGACTTGCTTGGGCTTGACCCGGTCCACCCCCAGCAACAGGCCGCCGCCTTCGCATTGCGCGCGTATGCGTTGCAGCATGGCGTGCGCGTCTTCAGGGCTAAGGTTGCCGATGCTGGAACCGGGGTAGAAGAACAGCCGCTGTGCTTCAGGCACGCCGGCGGGCAGTGCCAGCACCTGCGAAAAATCCTGCCCGACCGGCGTGACGTTCAATTCCGGGTACGACAGCCGCAGGCGTTCTACCGCGGTCTGCAGGTAGTCGGCCGAAATGTCGATAGGTATGTAGTGCGTGGGGCGCAGGCGAGCGAACAAGCGCTCGGCTTTCACGCAATCGCCAGCACCCAGGTCAATCATGGATTGGACTGGCCCGACATGGCGCGCGATGTCCTGACCGTGGCGCAGAAAGATCTCCGCTTCGCAACGCGTGGGGTAGTACTCGGGCAACAGGGTGATTGCCGTGAACAGCGATGAACCCAGCGCGTCGTATAGGTATTTGGGATCGATATGCGCGGGATCGTCCAGCAGGCCGTCGCGCAGTTCGGCTTGTTCAGGGCTGGGGGCCGGGGAAGCGCGCTCGAAGAAGTCGGATGCGGCGTGGGCAAGCACTGCGGAAGGGGAAACCATGCGTTCATTCCTTTTCTGAGGCTGTTGAAGCGCATTGCAAGGGGGGTATTGTGGCGGCCAGGGGGGTTCCGGTGTCAAGCGCCAAGCCGCACAATGCAATGGACTTTTACGAAATCGGAAAACGGGGGCCGGAAAGCCGGCTCCCGGTCCTTGTGCAGGCACCAGCAAGTTTCGGTCCGCTGAAATATCGAATTACGGCTGGTTGCGAAAGCTGGAGCAGCGGCGCGGAATGATCGGCACAATGAAGTTCTGGTCAACGGGTTGACGTTGCCATGCGCCATGATGCATGTGGCGGGCGGCGCCCCAAGGCCCCATTATTTTCAAGGAGCGACTATGAATCGAAAGCACCAACGCGCCGAGATGGCTCTGCATCGCGATCGGGTCAACGACAGCTTCCGCGACCTGGTCGCCGGAACTGAAGATCTCTTGCGCTCAACGGCTTCCTACACGGGCTCCGAAATTGAAACCGCGCGTGCGCGCTTGAAGCAGCAATTGGCCGAAGCTCGTCATCATGCGGGCGACTGGGAAGGCGCGGCGCGGGAACGTGCGTATCGCGCCAAGGCCTATGCCGACGAGTACGTGCATGAAAATGCCTGGAAGTCGGTAGGCGTGGCGGCGCTGCTGGGCGCTGTGCTGGGGTGCCTGGTGGCAAGCGGCCGGCGTTAAGCCGGGCTTCCCATCATGAAGCCGCTTCCGGCCCTGGGCCGGAGAGGATCCGCGCCGGGCAAGCCTTCATGGCTGCCCGGCGCGTGGCGTTGGGCGTATGCGCTGCTGCTGATCTGTGCCGCCACGATGGCGGCGGGTTGCGCAAGCGTGCCGGATGCGCAGGAACGCCAGGCGCGCAAGGCGCAGGCCGGCCAGTCCGCTGACGCCGCGCGTGAAAGTTACCGCCGCGGGCACGGCATCGCGACGAATCCCGATACCCCTGAAGACGATTTCCTGGCGCGGCACCTGGCGGTGGAGCAAGCCGTCAGCGGTGCGCCATTGTCGGCCGGCAACCGAGTCAGGCTGCTGGCGGATGGACCCACTACGTATCGGGCCATGCTGCAGTCCATCGGGCAGGCCCGCCGCTACGTGCACATGGAAACGTACATCTTCGATGATGATGCTGAAGGTGCGCGCTTTGCCGAGGCCTTGATCGCCGCGCGCAACCGGGGTGCCGAAGTGTCGCTGATGGTGGATGCCGTCGGCACCATCAAGACCCCCGACGCTCTGTTCCAGCGCCTGCGCGACGCAGGGGTGCAAGTTGCGGTGTTCAACCCTGTCAATCCAGTCGTCGCGCGCGCCGGGTGGTCGCCGAACCAGCGCAATCACCGCAAGGTGCTGGTGGTGGACGGCAAGGTGGGCTATCTGGGCGGCATCAATGTCAGCAGTGTTTACGAATCGTCGCCAGGCTCCGCCTCGGGTTCCGGCCTAGGCTTGGGCGGCGGTTCGGGCGCAAAGCAAACCGGTCAAAACGACGCAAAGGCCGAGGGCGATGCCAAGGCCGCGCCGTGGCGCGATACGCATCTGCGCATTGAAGGGCCGGCGGTGGCGCAACTGGAGCAGGTGATACAGGCAGGGTGGGCGTCTCAGTCAGACGAACCGATCAAGGGGGGCGGCACGTATGTTGCACCGCCCGTGGGTTCGACCACCGTGCGCATCCTGGCCAATCAGCCCGATCGCAGCGACGGCTACACCGTCTACCTGACATTGATGTCCGCGTTTGAAAGCGCGCAGAAGTCCATCCACATCACCATGGCGTACTTCGTGCCCGACCCGGCGTTCATCGACGTGCTGTCGGCGGCCGCGCTGCGAGGCGTGGACGTGGTGCTGGTGCTGCCGGGATTCAGCGATTCGTCGCTGGTGTTCCATGCGGGGCGCTCACACTATGCCGATTTGCTCGATGCCGGTGTGAAGCTCTATGAACGGCGCGACGCCTTGCTGCACGCCAAGACAGCGGTTGTTGACGGGGTCTGGTCCACGGTGGGGTCCAGCAATATGGACTGGCGTAGCTTTGCCCTGAACTACGAAGTCAACGCGGTAGTGCTGGGGCCGGAATTCGCCACTGAAATGGAAGCCCTGTTCCAGCGCGATGTTGCCGACTCGGTGCCCATTACGCCGGAGGCGTGGCGCCAGCGCGGCGTCGATGACCGCTTCATGGAAACCTTTTCGCGGATGTTCGAGCGCTGGCTGTAACCCGCGCATCGCCCATCCGCGAAAAGGGCCGCAACGCTATGCGCGGTGCTCGGCCATCGCCGTGGTGATGTCCTGGGTGGGTTGGAACGACGCCGCTTGCGCCATCGCCCAACCCACGCGGAACACCTGGTGGCGGAACTCGCCGCGCAGCAGTTCGCCGGGCGCCAGCTCGGGAAAGAGCGCGGACAGCAGACGGATTTCGCTGGGCGAGATGCGGCGCGCGATGTGATGCGGACGCAACTGGCTGGGGTGGGTCAAGCCCGCGGCGGCCAGAAGCTCAGCCAGGGCGTGCAAGGTGTTGCGGTGAAAGTCCGCCACGCGTTGCGCCTTGTCCGGCACCACCAGCGCGCGTTGCCGCAAGGGGTCTTGCGTGGTGACGCCGGTCGGGCATTTGCCCGTGTGGCAGGCTTGGGCCTGGATGCAGCCGATGGCAAACATGAAGCCGCGCGCGGCATTGCACCAGTCGGCGCCCATGGCCATCACGCGCGCCATGTCGAACGCGGTGATGATCTTGCCCGATGCGCCCAGCTTGATGCGGTCGCGCAGGTTCACACCGATCAGCGTGTTGTGCACCAGACGCAATGCCTCGCGCAAGGGCGTGCCAACGTGATCCACGAATTCGACGGGCGCGGCACCCGTGCCGCCTTCCGCGCCATCGACCACAATGAAGTCCGGCGTGATGCCGGTTTCAAGCATGGCCTTGACGATGGCGAACCATTCCCACGGGTGACCCACGCAGAACTTGAAACCCACCGGCTTGCCGCCCGACAATTCCCGCAGGCGCGCCACGAATTTCAGCAGTCCGATGGGCGTATCGAAGGCCGAATGGCTGGCCGGGGAATTGCAGTCCTGCCAGGGGGCGACGCCGCGTGCCTCCGCGATTTCAAGCGTGACCTTGCTTGCAGGCAAGATGCCGCCATGACCGGGCTTGGCGCCTTGGGACAGCTTGATTTCAATCATCTTCACCTGTGGCGTACAGGCGTTCTTGACGAAGGCTTCTTCCGAAAACGCGCCGTGTTCGTCGCGGCATCCGAAATAGCCCGAGCCGATATTCCACACCAGGCCGCCGCCAGGCTGGCGATGGTAGCGGCTGATGCCGCCTTCGCCGGTGTCGTGCGCGAAGTTGCCCTGGCGCGCGCCTTCGTTCAAAGCCAGGACGGCGTTGGCCGACAGTGCGCCGAAGCTCATGGCCGACACGTTGAACGCCGACATGGAATAGGGCTGCGTGCAATCGGCGCCGCCCACGGTGACGCGAAAATCCGTGTCGTTGATGTGCGAGGGCGACATGGAATGGTTGATCCACTCATAGCGGTCGCCATAGACGTCTTCCTGCGTGCCGAACGGACGCTTGTCGACTTCGCGCTTGGCGCGCTGGTAGACGATGGAGCGTTGCGCGCGCGAGAACGGCGCCGCATGCGTATCGTCTTCCAGGAAATACTGGCGGATCTCGGGCCGAATGAACTCGAACAGAAAGCGCAGGTTGCCTATGACGGGGTAGTTGCGACGGATGGCGTGACGGGTCTGGATCAGGTCGTACACGCCAAGCGCGCCCAGCATCGCCAGGGGAACGGCGGCCCACAGCCACCAGAGCGAACTTGTGAAAGCCAGGGCGGCGGTGACGGCGGCGCCGGCCAGGGTCAACAAAAAGGCCGTGTAACGGCCAAGTATCCAACTCATGTTCCTCTCCGTGATGCGGAAATGCAGCAACCATACACCAGGCGGCCGTGCTCAAAAAAGAAAGCCCCCTGAAAACAGGGGGCCGTGCGTGGAACACTGTTTTTCAACAGCGCGGCCTTAGCAGCTGGAGGCCTGCGAGGTTTTTTCCACCGTCAGGCCGAAAGCGGGGCGTAGCCGCACGCCCAGCGCGCTGCCCGCGAAGGCGGCCGGCAGCCACAGCCAGGCATGCAGGCTGCCCGATAGGATGCCGCTGAAATAGGCGCCGATATTGCAGCCGAACGCCAGGCGCGCGCCATAGCCCAGCAACAGGCCGCCAATGACCGCACCCGCCAGCGAACGCGCGGGCACTTTCCAGACGGGGGCGAATTTGCCCGCGGCGCTGGCCGCGGCCAAGGCGCCCAGCATCAAGCCGATGTCCATGACGGTGGTGACGTCTTGGCGAAGGGGCGCGCCCAGCGACGGCTGCTTGGCCCAGTAGGCCCAGCTTGCCACGTCCCCGCCGGCGGCGTTCAAGACCTTGGCGCCCCACAGGGCGAAGGCAGACGTGATGCCCCAGGGACGGCCGGCCAAGGCCAGCGTGGCAAAGTTCAGCACCACCAGCGCCACGCCACCCCAGATCAGCGGCCACGGGCCTTGCAGCAAGGACACGGGGCGCGACGTGCGAGAGGCGAAGGAAATCACGTGCCCGTGGCGGCGCTTTTCCAGGACCGTTGCGCCCCAGGCAATCAGCGCGAACACGGTCAGGTTGGCGATCAACGCGGGCGCCAGGCCCCAAGTCTTGATCAGCGAGGTGGGCTTCAAGGCGGGCAGGGTAGACCACCATTCGAAGTTGGCGGTGCCGATGACCGAACCCACGATGAAGAACAGCAGCGTGACCAGCATCCGGGTATTGCCCCCGCCCGCCGCGAACAGGGTGCCTGACGCGCAGCCGCCGCCCAACTGCATGCCGATGCCAAAGAGAAACGCGCCCAACACCACCGACACGCCGGGCGGAGACACAAAGCCCGTGACCGGTTGGCCAAACAGCGTGCCCGCTGCCAGGAAGGGGAAAAACAGCAGCACACCCACACCCAGCATGAGCATCTGCGCGCGCAGGCCCGCGCTGCGGCGGTCGGATACAAACACCCGCCAGGCCTGCGTGAAGCCGAAAGAGGCGTGGTACAGCGTAACGCCCAACAGCGCGCCGATGACCCACAGCGCACCTTGTCGCCAACTGACGGTTTGAAGCAGATACAGCGCGCCGGCCAGCAACAGCAGCAGGGCAATCCACAGCGGCTTGCGGTTGATATGGATGGGCGGCAGGGCCGAGGGCAGGGGCAGGGTCGAGGCGTTGGAGCTCATGGGGTATCCCGGTGGGATCGGATTCGTCAAAGCAAACGGGCGCAAGAAGCGGCGCCCGTGGAGATGGATGAAAGTTTACGGCGGCAGTTTAATTGCTCATACCATCAATTAATGCTTGGTTAATAGCTAAAAGTTATTAGCGGCGGTGCGACGAGGCATGCCGGATTCACTGCAAGCGCCACACCAGCGCCGCCAAGGTCAAGAGCAGCACCGGCAGCGTCAGCACGATACCCACCTTGAAGTAATAGCCCCAAGTGATGCGCAGCCCTTTGCGCGCCAGCACGTGCAGCCATAGCAGGGTAGCCAGGCTGCCGATGGGCGTGATCTTCGGACCCAGGTCGCTGCCGATGATGTTGGCGTAGATCATCGCGTCTTTCAGCGGGCCGGTGGCGCTGGTGTCGGCGATTGACAGCGCGCCCACCAGCACGGTGGGAAGGTTGTTCATGATGGATGACAGGAACGCCGTGATCAGTCCGGTGCCCATGGCCGCGCCCCACAGCCCATACTCGGCGCACCAGTCCAGCACCCGCGCCAAATGCGCGGTCAGCCCGGCGTTGCGCAGGCCGTAGACAACCAGGTACATGCCCAGCGAGAAGATCACGATGTGCCAGGGCGCTTCGCGCATGATCTTGCGCGTGCCCACGATGTGCTGGCGACCCGCGATCAACAGCAGGCCCAGCGCTCCGGCCGCCGCGATGGCGCTGACCGGAATGCCCATCGGTTCCAGCACGAAGAATCCGGTCAGCAGCAAGCCCAGCACGATCCAGCCGGCCCGAAAGGTGATCGGGTCGCGAATGGCCGAGGCGGGATCGGGCAGTTGGCTGACGTCATAACGTGGCGGAATGCTCTTGCGAAAGAACAGCAGCAGTACTACCAGCGTGGAGCCCACCGCCATCAGGTTGACCGGCAGCATCACCGAAGCGTATTCGCCAAAGCCGATGCCGAAGAAATCGGCCGACACGATGTTCACCAGGTTCGAGACGATCAGCGCAATGCTGCCGGTATCGGCGATGAAGCCCGCCGCCATCACGAAGGCCAGCGACGCGCCCGGCCCGAAGCCCAGCGCCAGCAGCATTTCCATGACGATGGGTGTCAGGATCAAGGCCGCGCCGTCATTGGCGAACAAGGCTGACACCGCGGCGCCCAGCAGCACGATCAGCACGAACAGCAGCCGCCCGCGTCCGCCGCCCCAGCGCGCCACGTGCAGTGCGGACCATTCGAAGAAGCCGGCTTCGTCCAGGATCAGGCTGGTGACGATGATGGCGATAAAGGTGGCGGTGGCGTTCCAGACGATGCGCCAGACGTCCGCGATGTCGGCCACATGAACCACGCCGGTGGCCAACGCCAGGCCGGCGCCGATGACCGCGCTCCAGCCGATGGACAGGCCCCGCGGCTGCCAGATGACTAGCGTGATGGTCAGGATGAAGATGGCGGCGGCAAGCAGCATGACAGGCAATCAGGAAATGGGGTGGGCGCTGATCCAGGCCACCAGCAAGCTGACGGTGAGCACGGACGCGACGGTGGAAACGAGAATGGCGCGCGAGGTCACGCGGGCGTCGCGCCCATACATCTTCGCCAGCATGAAGGGCCCCGTGCCGATGGGAAGCGCGCTCATCAGCACGGCGGTCCAGGCCCACAGCGGCGGCATCGAAAATACATAGAACGCCAGCACGGCGGTGACGATAGGCTGCAGCAGCAGTTTGCCGAGTACCAGGCGCAGCACGCCGGGGCCTGCCGTGGCGGTTTCAGTCTGCGCCAGGAACAGGCCGATGGTGACCAGCGCGCATGGGCTGGCTGACGCGCCCAGCAGCGCAACGTAGCGGTCGATGCCCTCGGGCAGCGTCAGGCCGGTGGCCGCCCAGGCCAGGCCGAGCACCGGCGCGGCCAGCAAGGGGTTGCGCATCAACGCGCGGCCCACCTTCAGCAGCGTGACGCCGACGTTGGGGGCTTGTTGCCGGTCGAACTCGATCAGGGCGATGGCAAAGCCGAATAAAACACTGGCAGTCAGCAGCGTGGTGAATGCAGCGGGTGCCAGGCTTTCCGCGCCAAACAGCGCCACGCACAAGGGGATGCCCATGTAGCCCGCATTGGCATAAGACGCCGCAAGGCCTTCGATGCTGCGATCGGTCAGCGGGCGCCGGGCGCCACGGCCGGGCAGGAAAGACACCAGGAAGGTGACGGCGATGCCGCCCGCGAAGGCACCCACGAACCCCCAGTGCGCCATATGCGCCAGATCCACCTGCGTCATGGCGCGGAACAGCAGCGCCGGCAATGACAGGTAGACCACATAGCGGTTCAAGGCGTCTGTGGCGCCGGGACCCAGCACCTTGCCCCGTGCGGCCAGCCAGCCGGTCAGGATCAGCGCAAAGACCGGCAGGGCGGCAGTAATGACGGCGTTCATGGATAGGGGCGTGGGCGCGGGAAGGCGCTCATTCTACTTTGGGCGGATGTGGATTCTGGCGCGCGCTGCGGGTGACCAACAGAATGCCTCCTGCGGCCAAGGCCATGCCTGGCCACGCCAGCGCCGGGATGGGTTCGCCCAGGGCCAACAGCGCAAAAATGGCGGCGCAGGGCGGCACCAGGAAGAAGAGGGCGGACACGCGCGAGGCTTCGCCGTGCCGGATCATGGTCAGCAGCAAGGTGATGGCGACAAGCGAATTGCCCACGACAAGGTACGCCAGCGAGGCCAGCAACGGGCCGGTCCATTCAATGTGCATGGGTTCCAGGGCGAATGCCAACGGCGCCGTCACGGCCAGCCCGACGGCGTACTGCACCAGATTGGACGTGATGGGATGGGTGGCCACGCCGTAGCGCTTTTCGTAGAGCGTGCCGCTGGTGATGCAAAGCAGCGCGCCCACGGCAAACAGCAGCCCTAGCGGCGCCAGCACATCGATGGACGCCTTGGCCACGATGACGAGCGCGGCGCCCGCAACGCCCAGGCCCAGCCCCGCCCAGCGCCAGGCGTCGACCCGTTCGTGCGCGATCATGGGCGCCAGCAGGCCGATCAGAATGGGTTGCAGCGATGCAATCAGCGCAAGTCCGGCGGCGGACATGCCCAGTTTCAGCGACAGGTAGGTGCAGCAGAAATAACCGGCCTGCAACAACACGCCCACCATGGCCAGATGGCCCCATGCGCGCGCACCGCGGGGCAGGGGCGGGCGCATGATCAGCATGAATGGCGCCAGGATGAGCACGACGCAGGCGTAACGCACGGCCAGGAAAGTCAGCGGGTCGGCATAAGCCAGGCCGATCTTCAGCACCACGAAGCCGCTGGACCACAACAACAGGAAAAGCGCGGGGGCGGCTTTCAACCAGGTCGGGGGTGCGGCGGGCGTCATGTTGGGTGCGGGCAACGTGGGCAAGCCGCGATCGTACCCCTTTTCGTCTCGTTGTCATCCCTGCGAGAATGCGGCGTAGGATATTTATTGTTGATCTGCCGCACGCGAGGAAATGGAGATGTCGACCAACAAGCAATCAGCGGTGCGTATTGCCCTGGGTACCTGGGACCGCCTGCGCGAAGACGCCTATTCGGTCCGCTACGAGGTGTTCGTGCTTGAACAGAAGGTGCCGCCCGATGTCGAGCTGGATGACGACGACGCTGTGTCGGTGCATGCGGTGGCCTATGGCGCCGACGGCACACCGATGGGCACGGGCCGTCTCTTGCCTGATGGGCATATCGGCCGCATGGCTGTTCACAAGCGAGCGCGTGGCATGGGGGTGGGCGCTCAGTTGCTTACCGCCCTGATCGAGCAGGGCCATGGCGACGGGCATCGCATGCTGGTGCTGCACGCGCAAAAGCATGCCGCCGGATTCTACGAGGCGCACGGCTTCACCGTCGAGGGCGAGGAATTCATCGAAGCCGGCATCCCGCACGTCGTGATGACGCGCGAACTGAAGTAGGGCGATACAAGTAGGGCAACACAAGTAGGGCGATACAACAGCCGGCCGATACAGCGCCGCGCCGTGCAAAAGAAAAAACCCCGGTCGTTTTCACGAACGGGGTTCTTCTTGGCGCATCACGACAGGTACCTCGTGATGTAATAATTGGTGCCCAGGAGAGGACTCGAACCTCCACACCTTGCGGCACACGGACCTGAACCGTGCGCGTCTACCAATTCCGCCACCTGGGCTATGTTGCTCTTCCCTTTGCTTCACATGCTTCGTCGCTTTCGCGTCGTTTCCCGTTCAGCAGCAGAGAAGTGAGATTATGCACATTTTTTTTGGCGTGCGCAAGCAAGAGTTTATAGGCAAGAGTTTATAGTGTCGCCCCATGTCCCGAGCCCTATGCACGCGTTGTCTGCGTCCCGAATCCCACTGTCTGTGCCCGCTTATTCCGGCCTTGTCGTGCCGCACCCATCTGCTGGTGCTGCAGCACCCCAGTGAAGCACGCCATGCGTTGAACACGGCCAGGTTGGCGGTGTTGGGATTGGCTGGCGCGCGTCGCGTCGTGGGCGAAACCTTCACGCCCGATGTGTGGGAAAAGCCGGGCTACACGTCCCGTCTGCTGTTTCCCGGACCCGCCGCCGAAGTCTTGACGCCCGGTTATGGTCGGGATCTGGATCAGCCGATTCAATTGATTGTGCCGGATGGCACCTGGGGGCACGCGCGCAAGCTGCTGCACATCAACCCGGAGCTGGCGGCGTTGCCGCGTGTAATGTTGCCGGCGGGGTTGACGACGCGCTATCGCGTCCGTCATGCCGACATTCCGGGCGCACTATCCACTATAGAAGCGGTGACGCACGCCTTGAACGCAATCGAATACCCCATGAATGTCGACGCCTTGTTGCGGCCCTTCGAGGCGTTGATAGATGGGCAGATCGAAGGCATGGGTGCGGATCTTTATGCGCGCCATCATTTGCAGCGCAAGGTGCCATGGCGTTGATGCCTTCATCATTAGCGAGGCGAGAAGGGCGGATAATCAAATCGGCTCGGCGCAAGCCGGGTGCATCGCATAATGCGCCCGGTATATCGAATGTCAGCCGCTTGCGCTTATTGGTGCACAAAGCAAAAGCCCCGATCATCTTTCGATATTCGGGGCTTTCAGCCTTGCCATCAACCCAGCGCGGACGCTGTTCTGACTTATATGCGGGTGGTGCCCAGGAGAGGACTCGAACCTCCACACCTTTCGGCACACGGACCTGAACCGTGCGCGTCTACCAATTCCGCCACCTGGGCACTGGAAGAGCTATTTGCTCTAGCAGGTTTGCTGCTGGTACTGCCTGTATTGCTGCTTCTTGCTATCCAACCCGTTTTCTGAAAAACGGATTCGATTTAAATTCCGTGGTGCCCAGGAGAGGACTCGAACCTCCACACCTTGCGGCACACGGACCTGAACCGTGCGCGTCTACCAATTCCGCCACCTGGGCACTGAGAGATACTTGTCAGAACTATGTGATACGCTGCGGCCCTAGTTGCATGGTTTTTATTAAGTGCTGTATGTGGATTTCAACTTGCGTTGTTTTCAACATACTGACTTAACTAAAACATGCGTCCTGAGCGCACTTGGTTTTACAATGTGGTCTTTCGACCCAGGGTTGCAAGCTTGGTTTTGACACCTGATTAGCAACCCTTCTGACCATTTCTGCTTCAGTGTTCAGCCTTGGGCGAACCACAGAAGCTGCGCATTATATACGGAAATTTCAGCTTTGGCAAAACGATCGAATAACGAATCGAAAAACAACAGATCAACATCCTTGCCCGAAGCGCCGCCGGACTTCGACCCTGACGTCCCGTCCCGTGAAGCCATTCTGACCGCGCTGCGTACCGCAGGTTCGCCGTTGTCTCCGGTGGAATTGGCCGAACGCATGGGCGTTGAGCGCGCGGCGACGATGGTCGGATTTGAACGCCGCCTGGGCGCCATGGAGCGCGACGGCCAGCTTATGCCCAACCGCAAGGGCGTGTTGTTGCTGGCCACCAAGTTGGACTTCGTTGCTGGCAAGGTGCTGGGTCACCGCGATGGCTTCGGTTTCCTGCTGCGCGATGACGGTGGGCCGGACCTGTTCCTGTCCCCGCGCGAAATGCTCAAGGTGCTGCATGGCGACCGCGTGCTGGTCAAGCCTACCGGCGAATATCGTGGCAAGCCGGAAGGCACCATCGTTGAAGTCATTGAGCGCCGCACCAATAAGCTGGTGGGCCGTTTCCTGCACGAGCATGGCTTGTCCATCGTTGTGCCTGAAGACCAGCGCATCAAGCACGACATCCTGATTCCTCCCAGCGATACCAATGGGGCCCAGCATGGGCAGGTGGTCGCGGTTGAAATCATGGAGCAGCCCACTCGCCACACGCAGCCGCTGGGCCGTGTGGCCGAAGTGCTGGGCGAAATCGACGACCCCGGCATGGAAATCGAAATTGCCGTGCGCAAGTTCGACGTGCCGGTCGAGTTCTCGGAAGCCGCCCGCAAGCAGGCTGCCCGCCTGCCTGACGTGGTGCGCAAGAGCGACCTGAAAGACCGCGTTGATTTGCGCGACGTGCCGCTGATCACTATCGATGGCGAAGACGCGCGCGACTTCGACGATGCGGTGTATTGCGAACCCGTCGAACTGGGCACGGGCCAACGCAAGCGTCCCGGCTGGCGCCTGCTGGTGGCCATTGCCGATGTCAGCCATTACGTGCGCCCCGGCGATGCGCTGGATGATGACGCCATCGAGCGCGGCACCAGCGTGTATTTCCCGCGGCGCGTCATTCCGATGTTGCCGGAATCCCTGTCCAACGGACTGTGTTCGCTGAACCCCGACGTAGATCGCCTGGTGCTGGTGTGCGACATGGTGATCCCCGCGACGGGCGCCAAGGCCGGCACGGTCACGGCCTATCAGTTCTACAACGCGGTCATGCACTCGCATGCACGCACCACCTACACGAACATCTGGGCGGCGTTGCAGCAGCCCGGTGGCCCCGCCGCCGCCGCCATGCGCAACGTGTTGCCGCATGTTCAGCATCTGTACGAACTGTTCCAACTGTTGGTGCAGGGCCGCAAGAAGCGGGGTGCCATTGATTTCGACACCGTCGAAACCAAGATCGTGTGCAATGAACTCGGCCGCATTGAACAAATCGTGCCGTCGGTGCGCAACGATGCCCACAAGCTGATCGAAGAATGCATGCTGGCCGCCAACACCTGCGCGGCCGATTTCATGACGCGCAGCAAGCATCCTGGCCTGTACCGCATTCACGAAGGCCCCACGCCGGAACGCCTGCAGTCGCTGCGCGAATTCCTGCGTACGATGGGTCTGTCGTTGGGTGGGGGCGAGATGCCCACGGCCAAGGACTACGGCGACTTCCTCGATACCGTGCGCGGCCGTCCTGATTACCAACTGCTGCAGTCGATGTGCCTGCGCTCCATGCAGCAGGCCGTCTACAGCCCCGACAACATGGGCCACTTTGGCTTGGCCTACCCGGGCTACAGCCACTTCACGTCGCCCATTCGCCGCTACCCCGACCTGCTGACGCACCGTGTCATCAAGGCGTTGTTGGCCGGGCAGCGCTATGTGCCCAGCCTGGACGACCACGCGGTGGTCATCGGGCGCACGCAGAAAGAACACGAACAGGCCATCTGGGAAAAGATGGGTCTGGTGCTGTCGGCCACTGAGCGCCGCGCTGATGAGGCGTCTCGCGACGTCGAGGCCTGGCTCAAGTGCTGGTTCGTTAAAGAGCGTGTGGGCGAGGACTTCAGCGGCACCGTGACCGGCGTGGCCAGCTTTGGCATCTTCGTGACGCTGGATACGTTGCACGTTGAAGGGCTGGTGCACGTGTCCGAACTGGGTGGCGAGTACTTCCAATTCAACGACGGGCTGCACGAACTGCGCGGCGAGCGCACGGGCATGCGCTACCGCCTGACCGACAAGGTGCAGGTGCAGGTGGCGCGTGTTGACCTGGAGGCGCGCCGTATCGAGTTCCGTCTGGTGCAGGGCACGAGTTTCGACGCCTTGCGCAAGGCATCCGCCCGTGGGGCCGACGAACCCGTGCGCCGCGTGAAGAAAGCGGCGGCGCCGAAGCCGGCCGCGCTGAAAGGCCAGACCGCCAAGGAACGCCGCGCGGACGCCAAGAAAGCGGGCAAACCGCCCAGGGCGGCCAAGCGCGCCGCCCCGGCAAAAAAGGCGACGCACAAGCGCCATTGACCTCCAGGTTGATGGTGCCTTCATGGCCGTCCCGCCGTAGGGCGGTACGGCCATAAGGGGTAACATTGCGTTGATGGCCGGCTTGGTCCGGTGGCCCGCCCCCTTTGGGGCGGGTATTCGTTTATCTAAAGGTATTGCATTTATGGCGTCGACCCAAGTTCTAGCCGGGTTTCACGCGGTGGTCGCGCGGCTGCGCCACGCGCCCGAGTCGATCAAGGAAATCTATGTCGAGGCCTCGCGCCGCGACAAGCGCATGCAGACGTTCATCGAACAGGCCGAGAAGGCGGGTTGCCGCGTGCATCCGGTTCCGATGGAGCGCCTGGACGGGCTGTCGCGCGGCACGCGTCACCAAGGCGTGGTTGCCCTGGCCGACGAGCGCCAACTTGCCGTGGACGTGGACGAAGTGCTTGATGTGATCGAAGGGCCGCCGCTGCTGCTGATTCTGGACGGCGTGACGGACCCGCACAATCTGGGTGCCTGCCTGCGTACGGCCGATGCGGCGGGCGTGCACGCCGTGATCGCCCCGCGTGACCGCGCAGTGGGTTTGAACGCTACGGTGCAGCGCGTGGCATGCGGCGCGGCGGATACCGTCCCCTATCTGATGGTGACTAATCTGGCGCGCACCATGCGCAGCCTGAAGGATCGCGGCGTGTGGCTGGTGGGCACTGATGACCAGGCCACCGAAAGCATGCACCAGATCGACGCGCGCCAGCCGATGGCCTGGGTCATGGGGGCCGAAGGCGAGGGCATGCGACGCCTGACCCGCGAAACCTGCGACCAGTTGGTCAACATTCCAATGCTGGGTTCGGTGGAAAGCCTGAACGTCAGCGTGGCCAGCGCCGTCTGCCTGTACGAAACCGTGCGTCAGCGCAAAGCCTGAGCGGTTCGCCCGACTTTTTAGCCTGAGCTTTTTTTCCAGATCTTCCTTTATTCAGCCCATCATGCACCAGAACGGCTTTACCACCACGATCCTCCATTCCGACCGCCAGCAATCCGTCGAGCACGGAGCGGTGCACAAGCCGATGCATCCGTCATCGGAATTCGCCTACGACGACGCGCGTGAGCTGGCCGCGGTGTTCCAGGGCAAGGCGGGCTTTACGTACGCGCGCCAAGGCACGCCCACCACCACGGCGCTGGAAGCCAAGATCAACCACATGGAAGGCGGCAAAGGCACCGTCAGCTTCGCCACGGGCATGGCGGCGCTGTCGGCCATCTTCACGACCCTGCTGCGTCGGGGCGACCATCTGGTGTCCAGCCAGTTCGTGTTCGGCAATACCAATAGCCTGCTGGGCACGCTGCTTGAACTGGGCATCGAGATCACTTTTGTTGACGCGACGGACGCGGCGCAAGTGCGCGCGGCCATTCAACCGAACACGCGCATGGTCTTCACGGAAACCATCGCCAACCCGGGCACGCAAGTGGCCGACCTGGCCGTGATTGGCGAGATCTGCCGCGAAAAGAACCTGGTCTATGTCGTGGACAACACCTTGACGTCGCCCTGGATGTTCCGCCCGTCAACGGTGGGGGCGTCGCTGGTGATGAATTCGCTGTCGAAGTACATCGGCGGCCATGGCAACGCGCTGGGTGGGGCGGTGACGGATACCGGCCTGTATGACTGGGCCGACTATTCCAACATCTACGATGCCTACCGCAAGGGGGCGTCCACCAGTTGGGGGCTGACGCAGATCAAGAAGAAAGGCCTGCGCGACATGGGCGGCACGCTGGCGGCCGAACCCGCGCACCGCATCGCGGTGGGCGCCGAGACGCTGGCGCTGCGCATGGCCAAGCACTGCGCCAACGCGCTGGCGCTGGCGCGCTTTCTAAACGAGCACCCCGGTGTGGCGAAAGTACATTACCCCGGTCTGGCCGGCCACGCGCAGCATGCGCGCGCCGCCGCCTTGTTCGGCTTGCGTTTCGGCGGCCTGCTGGGCGTGGAGTTGGCCGATGGGGTGGACTGCTTTGATTTCCTGAACCGCCTGCGCATCGTGTTGATGGCGACGCACCTGGGTGACACCCGCAGCCTGGCCCTGCCGGCCGCGCACACCATCTATTACGAGATGGGCGCCGAACGCCGCAAGCAAATGGGCATCGCGGACAGCCTTATCCGCGTGTCGGTCGGCATTGAAGACGAGGCTGATCTGCTGTTTGATTTCGATCAGGCGCTCAATGGCTGCCTGAAGGGATAATTCGGCAACGGCGTGCCGGGCGGCTTTGCGACTGGCGCGCTTCAAGGACCCGGCTCATGCTTATACAGATTGCAGACGTTTTCACGCCCGACGAGGCGGCTGATATCCGCCAGCGGCTGGATGCCTCCGAATGGGTGGACGGCAAGGTCACGGCGGGCTACCAGTCCGCCGAGGTCAAGCGCAACCGCCAGTTGCCCGAACAGCATCCGCTGGCGCAGGAGCTGGGCAACCTGATCCTGCAGCGGCTTGCCACGAACAACCTGTTCATGTCAGCCGCCTTGCCGCGCAAGATCTTCCCGCCCCTCTTTAATCGTTATGAGAGTGGCGAAGCCTTTGGCTACCACGTGGATAACGCGGTGCGGGGCATCACGGGTACGGCCGAGCGCGTGCGCACCGACTTGTCCGCCACCTTGTTCTTCTCGGAACCTGATTCCTATGACGGCGGCGAACTCGTCATCGATGACACGTACGGTCCGCGCGCGGTGAAACTGCCCGCGGGGCACATGGTTCTGTACCCGGGCACCAGCCTGCACAAGGTGAACCCCGTGACGCGCGGTGCGCGTGTCAGCTCGTTTTTCTGGATGCAAAGCCTGGTGCGCGAGGATAGCCAACGCGCATTGCTGCTGGAGATGGACGTGGCCATACAGCGGCTGAATCAAGACGTGGCGGGGCATGCATCGATCGTGCAGCTGACCGGCATTTATCACAATTTGCTGCGCCGCTGGGCGGATGTTTGATTCAGGCTTGAAGTGTTTTCAGTGGTGTCGCGCAAACCCCGAAATTCGCGTTTGTGTTTATTGCGAAACCGGCTAAAAGCTAGTATTGGCGCGGGTTGTGGTGAGGTTTTTGCTTGACAGCCGCTCTGTGCCAAGGCCTAATACACCTCTGCGTCGCTGACGGTTTGAAGGCATTTATGCCATCAAATCCTAAGCGGCGCAGCAGTTTAAAAGTTGTGCTTTTGCAGCGCAAGAAAAAGTCTATCCACTGTCTGTTCGTCGTTTGTCGGACCTTGCGATTTGTTGGTGGCGTCCCCTCATGACAGCCATGAACCACACGGTCTCGCCAGACTCCATACCTTGTGAGGGGTACACCTGAATGAACAAAACTGAACTCATCGATCACATCGCCAGCAAGGCCGATATCTCCAAGGCTGCCGCCGGCCGTTCGCTCGACGCCCTGATCGGTGCCGTCAAGACCACGCTGAAGAAAGGCGGCACGGTAACGTTGGTTGGCTTTGGCACGTTTGCCGTGTCGGCTCGCGCTGCTCGCACCGGCCGTAACCCGCGTACGGGCGAAACCATCAAGATCAAGAAGGCCAAGGTGCCGAAGTTCCGTCCGGGCAAAGCCCTGAAGGACGCCGTCAACTAATTGACGGCAAGGCAGTCGCCGGGCACCGGCCCCACGCGATTTGCCTACAATGACGCGGTCCGGTATACTCCGGCCCGCGTATTGCTTTTGAGTACCCCGAGTTGGCTGCGAATTGGTCACTGCCTTGAACGAGTCATCATGTTCAAGCAGCACTGAAAGTGTCAGGATCGGGTGCTTAGCTCAGTTGGTAGAGCGGCGCCCTTACAAGGCGTAGGTCACAGGTTCGACCCCTGTAGCACCCACCACCCAAAAGCACGTTAAATCAGGCACTTAGGCTCAGCCAAGTGCCTTTTTTATTGTCTTTTTGCCACCCGAATAGGGAGCCTAAGGGAGCCTCAACCAACCATAAAGGACTTGCTACCAACCGTGCTACGCCCTACATTGGCCGCTCTTAGCGAGTAGGCGCAGGGGGTAGCGGTGGCAGGAAAGAGGCAGCGGGCAAACGGCACCTGGGAGTACATTTTCAAGCGCGCGGGCGTGCTGGAAAAGCCCATCTACATGACTTTCGCGTCGGAAGAAGAAGGCGACGCCTACGCGGCCCGCCTTGAAACGCTACTCGACAATGGAATCGTTCCGGCAGAGCACCAGCTTGAAAGCCGGGTGCTCACGATTGCAGATCTAGACAAAGAGTATCAACGTAATGCGCACCCGTCGGACAAGGACGTGACAGCGCTGCGCGTGGTCGTGCGGATGGAGGGGCGGACGCCGCTGAGCGGCATTTCCGCAGCTTGGGTGGACAACTGGATCGCCGGCATGAAGCGTGTAGAGAAGCTGGCCCCGGCGTCGATCCGGGCGCGGGTGGGGGCGCTGGCGCGGTGTACAGACTGGGGCATGAGAAAGCGATTCCTGACGATGCCGGACCATCCCTTCCGGTCGCTGCCCATTGGATACGCTCAATACACTGCGGAAGACCAAGCGAAGGCTGGGGGCGTCAAGCGCGAGGATATCGAGCGCGAGCGGAGGCTTGAGCGGGGAGAGCATGAGGCGCTCTTGACGGTGATTGATGGCGGGGTACTTGAGCGCAAGCGAACGCCGTATGAGATCCCAGATAAGGACGCCATGCGGCTGCTTTACCTGCTGGCGATAGAGTCTGCGATGCGAATGCGTGAGATGTACACATTGCGCGTGTATCAGGTGGATCTTTCGAAGCGCACGATCTTCCTGGATAAGACGAAGAATGGTGACAAGCGCCAGGTGCCGACTTCTAGTGTGGCGCGGGAACTTCTTGAGACCTTCATTGCCAGCCGTGGGCTGGGTGATGATGATCTGCTCTTCCCGTGGTGGGATGGAGATACAGATAAGCGTGCCCTGGCGCGCCTGAGTGACAAATTATCGAAATTGTTCGTAGGCATCGCGGAGCAAGCGGGATGCGTGGATCTGAAGTTCCATGATCTGCGGCATGAGGCAACTAGCCGGCTGTTTGAGCGCACGCAGCTTTCCGAAACGCAGATCATGAAGATCACTGGGCACAAGAGCCGCCGGATGATGATGCGCTACGCGAACCTGCGCGGCTCGGACCTTGCCGCTGGGCTTTGGTAGGCGCTCGCATTCGGGCGCTGGTCTGCACGACGATCATCTTTTCCAAGTAGGCAATCACGTCCTTGACCAACATAACGTAGGCGCGGCCGACCTTGGCGGCCGGAATGGCGGCATCGTCGATCAAGCCAAGAACGGTTTTCGGGTGAACGCTCAGTAATTCAGCGGCGCCCCGCACGTCTGTGGTGGGGGAACTTGCGCCGAATTGGGCGCGTGATTGGTGTTTGCCCATTGCGGGCGATTGCGCGGGGCGGGGGGCTGCCATATAGGCTCCGTTAATTTCTCGTGGGGTGCGCGACCAGGGCGGCGCGGGCTTGCCGAGCTGCGCGCAGCACATGCTCGTTTCCGTCAACGAATGAAGACGGTAGGCAGTTCAATTCCTTGGCGACGCTCCAGAACAGGTCGAGCCATGCTTTTGCATCCCCGCCGTCCTTGTCAGTCTGGGGCGGAATGTCGATCACGTCGCCCGCTGCGAACCGGTTCACCTTCTCTGACCAGTTGCCGATGGCTTCAGCGGTGGCGAACATGGGCAGCAGCGCGCGCGCCTCGCGGAGCAGGTACAGCGCTTCATTTCGCACCGCCTCGCTGGCCTGGGGCGCGGCATAGAGCCGCCGCATTTCGTATTGCCAGTCATGCAGCAGAGGAACGCGCTCGTAGTCTGCCGCTTGCTCGGCAGTGCAGTCTTCCCACTTCGACCAGGCATTTTCATCCGTGCGCCAGGTCGGGCGAATGCGCGCTTGATACAAAGTTACCGGCTGCGCCTCCCCGGCTACAGGGACGCTATGCGGTCTCGGCTTAGAACTGTTTGGGTGCATAGCCCGATCGAACTGCGCAGCGTGCCATACCGCTTTCCAGACATCGTAGGTCATGCCATCGGCGGCGAAGGGGCGTAGATCGCTGTCATAGTAGGCGCGGCAACGCTTTTCGCTGTCATACGGCTCGGCTACAGCGGCGCTTGCTTGGCGTACATTCAGAGCTTCCAAGGCGCTGACGAATGCCCGCACGCAATCAGGGCAATTCTCCGGACCTTCACCGCCAGTGTTGCTGCAACCCTTTCGATACTCAGCCAAGATTCCGCTTAGGCTCATGATGTCCGGACGCGCATTCCCGGCTACAGGGGCGCTTGCCAGGGCGGTGCTGGATGAGGACAGGAGCCATTCCCCGTACTCGGTCACGCGGTGCTTTCCGAACCCAAGCGATTCCAGCGCGCCCGCTTGCGCAAGCTGCTGGATCATCGGCTTACCGATCTTGGGGAACCCGTCCTGAATCACGGTCAACTTGAAATCGCGGAGCGCATCGAGCGCATCACTCGGGATCATCGGGGCGCCCGCCTGCACGCCCTCCGCGCGCAGCTTGGACAGGTGCTGCGCGAGGACGCAGGCGAAATCCGCCGCGAGCGTGCTGTTGATGTACCGGGCGAAGTCGTGTCGGCGCAGCTGCGTGGCGAAGTATTCCGCGATGTAGGCGCGGCCCCCGCTGCTCGTGCCGAGGTCATGGGCGGCGTTGTTCTGGTCGGTCATGATGACTCCAAGATTTTATTCACTCGATCGATCCGTTGGCCGATCCAGCGCACATTGGTCACGCACCAGGAATTGCCCAGTGCTTTGTATCTAGGGCCGTCCACGTCCCGGACGCGCCATTTATTGGTCTTCTGGGTCTGGCGGACCTCCATGCCGGCGGCACGGCAGGATTCGGGGGTTTCGTTGGCGTCCATTGCGCGCCAGCCGTTCCAGTTGGGGATGCGGGTGTAGCCGCGAGGGTAGGCCTGTAACGCCTCGCATTCTTCGGGGGTCAGACGACGAACCTGCATCGCGGTGAGCAGGGCTGGCGGTGGGCTGTTCCGATCAAGCCCGGCTGTGTATTCTCGGTAGACCTTGCCCGCTTGATTGCTCTGCGTGTTGTGCAGCTTGGTGCTGTATGCGAGGACGTGCGGCTTATCGCCACCGCCGCTACTGGCGCGCAGCGCATGCCCGACTTCGTCACCGAGTTCAGCAGTTGCGCCGCCATCCCGTCCGCGCAGGGCCACAGCAACGGCTTGATGCCCACCGCCGTTTGTGTGGCTGTTAGAGTGCGCCATAGCGCGCTGGGTGCCTGCAACCTCAATGCCGATCCCGAAGCCATTCTGGCCGCTACTCTTGCAGTCGAAGGCGATAGCGGGCATTGCGACAAGTGGTGTGCCGCGGCCCGTGCCGTCCTCGCTAGCGTCGAAACCCTCACCCCGCAAGCTATGGGTGATGTAGGTGTCTTGGTCTGCCGCATGCGAAGAGTTTGACTTGCCCAGCAACGTGTGCGCGATCAGAGTTTCCGATTCTGCGTCGTAGCGCTGGCCGCCACCAGAGCCGCGGGTGAGGCAACGCGCGATCAGAAGACCCGATTCGGCATCTTGTTGAGTGGCGCTTCCTGCCGCCTTCCCGTTCGCCTGGAGCGTTCCCGCGATCAGTCCCCCGTCGCAATCGAAATCGGTTCCGAGTCCGCCACCGCCTTGAGCGCAAGCGCTAAGGGTGGGGGCAGTACCTTGCCGCGTTTTTCTGCTCGGCGCAGGATTCCCCGACAAGCCGTGGCGCTCAAAAAGAACCGCTGCGGCACTTCTCCAGTCTCCAAGACATCCGACAACGAACACACGGCGGCGTCGCTGGGGTACTCCAAAGAACTGAGCGTCAAGAATTCGGTAGGCGAACCCATACCCGAGTTCGCCCAGCATCCCGAGGAAGGTTCCAAAATCTTTGCCCTTGTTGCTCGACAAGACGCCGGGGACGTTCTCCCATACCAGCCACTTGGGGCGGTACTTTGCAGCAATGGCACCAAAGGTGAGCATGAGGTTGCCACGCGGGTCATCCAGTCCTTTTCGAAGTCCTGCGATGCTGAAAGACTGGCAGGGGGTGCCTCCGCAAAGAAGGTCAATTGCGACATCTGGCCATTCCTTGTATTTGGTCATATCGCCCCAGTTGGGCGTATCGGGGTAGTGGTGGGCGAGGACGGCGGACGGGAACGGTTCGATTTCGCTGAAGGCCACGGCCTTCCAGCCGAGCGGGTTCCACGCCACGCTTGCCGCCTCAATGCCGCTGCACACGCTCAGGAATCGCATCACGCTTCCTTCCGCTGGGACTGCTGGGCGGCGGCGTGTCGAACCCAAACGCAGACCGGCCCCCAGTCTTCTGTATCGTGGATAGAGAGGATGAACCACCCCCAGCCTTTCGGCTTGGGCGGCTGCCATGCGCTTATGTCAATGCCGGCGTCTTCATTACCCCAGTAGCTGACGCATGCTGGGTGGCCACCATCTTCGCTTTCGAGGTAGGCGATGCAAGTTTCAAGCCGCTGAGACTTGTACCAGGCGGTAGCGGCATCGCTTTGCCCTTCGTCGAACGAGGGGAACGCCGGATGTGTCCAGTACCCATCCCCATCGCGTTGGACGGGGGCGGGCTGAATTCGACCGTCGGCGATGAAGGCGCGGTAGTTCTTCCATGCAATGCGCCCGAGTGCGGCTGAGCAGATGGCCGCGATGCTGAATAGCACCGCCATCACGTATTCGGCGTATGCCAGGCAGTAAACAACCAGAATGCACTGCACAGTAAAGGCGGCGATATGCAGTGCCATGTAGCGGATGAAGTTTTTCATTGCGCGTTTCCTTTGCCCTGCTGGGCGGCAACAACCGCAAGGCGGCGCCGCTCCAAGTCTTCGTCCGCCTTCTCGGCCCACTGGTTGCCGTGCTTCAGATAGAAGCCCAGTAGATAGTGGATGACCGTGGCCTGTTCGGCCTCGGCTTTCTTGGCGATTTCGACGCCTGATAAGCGCAGCAGCTGGGCCAACCGGATGCATGTGAAGTTCGGGCGGCCGAGAATGTCGATAAGGCCCGGGGTAAGTTCGGACAGGGATTGCTGTACCGCAGTGGGGCCGGGATCGGGGGCGCGGGCGGCGCAAGTCGCTGCGGCATCACCTTGCCGCACGACCGCAGACACTTTTGAGCCGATTTCCATCCAGCGTTTCGCTACGGACACGGAATCAGTGAAGAGGGCGGCGAATGTGCCCTCGCAGTACCAGCCGATGATCGGTTGCTGGACGGGCTTGCATGTGGGGGTCATGCGGCGTCCCCCTCGCCCTGTCCCAGCACCCAGCGCAATGCCGCCGCATATTCTCCGGTGGCTTGCGTCAACTCGGCCTGGATTTCTTTGCGGGATTTGAGGCGGGGGCGATCTCCCATAATGGCGGCTTGCTTGCGGCTTCGTTCGTGGGGCTTGGCACCCTGGCCGGCGGCGACCAGTTCGGACACCTTCGCGCGCTGTTCGTCGGGCGCCAGCTTCGCCAGGGCTTTAACGTGCGTTAGCGTTATCTGGCCCGCTTCGACGGCGTTCTGTACGACCTTGGGGCAGTCCAGCAACGCCAGCGTGTCGCGCACCGTCGTCACCGTGCAGTTGTAGATGACGGCGATTTGATCCTCGCCTTTTCCAAGCGCCAGGTGTCGCCGCATTTTCTCGGCACGGCCGAGAGGCGTGTCGGCGGTGCGGGCTTCGTTTTCGCTAACGATGGCATCGAGCGCATCCTGGCGCTTGCCGTTGTAGACGATGCCAGGGACCAGGCGCTCTGCAACTCCGCGCTCACGTCGCCACGTGTTGGCGAGGATGGCGGCCTTGACCCGCTGACGTCCGAACACCACTTCGGTTTCGCCGGTCTCCGGGTTTTTCGACACGCCGATGGGTTCGATTACGCCCTGGTAGTCGATGTTGCGGGCCATCGCCTCATCTATGGGTAGATTCACGCGGGGGTCATAGAGGGGGCTGGATTCGTCAGTGACCAGCGTCAGCTTGGCCGGATCGAAGGTGAGCAGATTGCTTTGGCCATCCGCACCGTAGACGTCTTTAGATTTCTTTGCCATTTCGTTGCTCTGATTTAGGGTGTTTGCGGCCGGCTGGCGGGCGCACGGTCGGGGGATTGGCGGTTGATCGCGCGTCCGGCATTGCGCACGCCCTTCCAGATGTTGCAGATGGTTCCGCGCGAGACGTGGAACTGCGCCGCCAGGTCATAGACGCTGACGAAGCCGCGCATGGCGTTGATGTAATCGATGTGTTCGTCACCCAACGGGTGGCCCTTTGGGGGCGGCGTCGGTGTTTCGAATTCGGGATGGAGGAATGGTGCAGGGGGCGTGACCGGGGGCGACCACCCGGCGCGGTCGCGCACCACAAAATCGATTCCGTTCATATCGCGAAGCTCAAGAGCCAGCCGAGGATCTGGCGGCCGAAGAGAACGAACGCCGCGAAGCCGATGCCAGCGGCCCATGCCCACACGCGGGGAATGTCCGCGTCCTTGTTCCAATTGCCCCGGCCTGCGTGGTCACGCGGAGCAATGAAGTTGGTCAGCCTGCACGTCGCTTGCGTGATGGACAGCAGCTTGCGGCGGCGCGCGGCAGGCGCGGTTGCAGTGATTGCGTTCATGTTGCTTTCCAGGGATCTGCCGCGACATAGCGGCGGTTGAGGTATTCGCAGGCGGGGACCAGGGCCACCGCCGCCAAGGCGAGCAGGGCCAGGCCCCACCAGATGGCGGGGATGCTTGGGGGCATGCTGACGTAATGGAAGTGTTGGGATACGATGCGCGGCAGATTTATCCAAGGGGCCGCGTATGAAGAACTTCAAGTGGTATGACTGGGCGACGTTGACCGTTTTAATGGCTATGCTCTTGGGCGGCTTTGCGTTCTCGCCATGGGGCCGCTCGATTTTGCAATCGGATTCCGCGCCAGCCTGGGTGCAGGCAGTAGGAGCATTATTTGCCCTGGGGATTGCTATTTGGGTTCCCGCTCGACAGCACCAACTAGAACTCTCGCATGCCCGTGATCGAGAGGCGGAAGATCTACGACGAACATTGACGTCCATCCGGGATGAACTGGAGGTGCGGTACGAGCAGTATCGAGCACTAATTCAACCCAAAATCTATGAGGCTAAGGAGAAGGAGTTTCTTGCTTGTTATTGGCTTCTGCCGGGAAATTCTTTTCCGGTTTATCACAGCGTCCTGGCAAAGTTATCAGCCATCGAAAGTGCATCCCTTCGCAAAACAATAGTTCGTTGCTATGCGCTCATGGAGGGTTTGCTGAAAACGATAGACTGCAACTCTGATCTGGCTCGAAGCTATATGGCAGCCCAAGTTTCATTGACGTTAAATCCATGTCAACAAACGCACGACGCCTTTGAACTCGCGCGGCAAGCGCTCGAGGACTATTTCCCTAGAGTGCTAGAGTCGGACGAGCATGCTGTTGCTTCCTTACATGACCTTTTGGCAATGCTGCCCCAAGGCGCTCCATTAGCGAATTGCGGTGAGCAGCCACCAGTGGCGGCGCCGCAGGCCGGAGGCCCGGTTAATCCCTGAAAGTCACTTTCAGCGTCGGTGATGTTGCGACGCCGACCCGCTCTCCAAAGCCGCCCCGACGGTTCGGGGCTGGAGAGGTGCTACTTGCTGATGTTGCTGCCGAAGTTAAAGACGTCGATCAATTCTTCGATGAAGCGGACGATCATTGCGACCATGGTGAAAGCTCCGGGGTAGGGTGATGAGGGATCAGGCAGCGCCTGCCGATACCCCGCACGCGGGGCATGAGCCGGGACTGTTACATGCGACGGGTTTTGACGGGCGCGATGTGGCTGGCGGAACTGTAATGCGGACGGTCCAGGCTTCTGATTTAAGCTAAGCTGAGTCGGCAAGATTGAACGATGCGCTAGGAGACTGATATGTCTTTAGTGTTCGCTAGAGTGATACTTGTTTTTATGCTGGCTCCGTTTTCCAGCTATATCGTCTGGGCGGGCTACTCATTGACGTGGTATTGGGGCAAGCAGCCCGGCACGGAGCCATGGCTTTCTGCTGTTGCCCTGACGTCTGCCACCGTTATCATTTATCTCCCAATGGCCGTCGTTGTTCTTGGACTGTGGGTTTATTGGACGCGGAAGGCTGTGAACACGTTTCCACGGCTGATAATCAGTGGATTGGTCTGTGGCGGGCTGGTGGGTTTTGCGTTTGCAAGACACTATGGCCCGCTCCAACTGTATCTGGGGCTATCTGTCGGTGCCGTTGTTGGCATTACGCTGGCGCTGGGTACCCGGTGGGTTCAGCGCCATCCCGCACGCGGGGCATGAGCCGGCAACCGGGATGCAGTGGCTGACGGCTACGCAGCGGGGGGGCTTAAACCAAATATCGGCAGAGTGACCGCACGGCACCCAGGTGCGGGTCCTGTTCTTATATTGGTTGGCGGGTCGTCAATGGCCGAGACATATTCGGCGGTTTTGCCCCGCTACTCGTGGGCATCTTGCATTCGCCATATCGCGCGCGATTGGTATGAGTCGGGGACTCTTTATTCTGGCGATCCTAACGGAGTGTCGCGCGGTGCAATGCTCGGCCTCGGCCTGCGCGCTTCGCGGCATAAAGGGCTGCATCTGCTTCCGCGAGGAGCGAAGTTAGGTCGATCCCGTCTGCGGGAAAAACCGAGATGCCTACGGACGCGCCCACCGATACGGTCACCCCCGGATATTGTTCGGAAAGTGACTTGACCAAGCTGTTTCCCACGGACAGAGCATTTTCCGCGTTCGCATCGTCCATCAAAACGAAGAACTCGTCACCGCCGAATCGGGCTATGACGTCCGCTGCGCGGAATGCACTTCTCATGCGTCGTGCGACAGTTTTCAGCACGGCATCGCCCACGGCATGTCCTCGGGTATCGTTGACGTCTTTGAAGTTATCCAGATCAATGGCGAGGAAGGCTACCGGGCGGCTTGCTCTGGTCGCGGCTGCCAAAGCCTGGTTTGCGAGCTCTGCGAACAAAACTCGATTGCACAACCCTGTAAGGGGGTCGTGATAGGCCATTTGTTGAGCGCGGGCCAGCATATGCGAAGTTTCTGTCAGCGCCGCTCCGAGTGCTGCGGTTTCTACAAAGTGCGTTGGAGGGGCCACGAAGGCCCCCCCTCGCCCTAGGTCGACGGCCGGTTCAATAAGCGCAGCAATGGATCTTTCTATTGCATGAGCCATCCAAACTGCCAGCGCCACGCCTAGACCTATAATTGTGGCGCCAGCCAGGATAACTTTGATTAAAGCGGCCGTAAGCTCATCCAAGAGTACGTTGGTTGGCGCGCCAACAACGACAGTCCACTTGCCGTCCATCGTATGCGTGAACGCGGTAAAAACCGAGATTCCCTCTTTGGTAGTGCTTTCCAATGTGTCTTCCGACCGTGCCATGACGGCGCTACGGAGTAACGATACTGCGGGTTGCCCTATGAATCGTTCTTCATCGCGCGTACGGCCCGCGATGATGCCTTGCGAGTCGAGCAATGCGGCCACCCAACCTTGCCCGAGAGCCTGCCGACGTAATACTTTGCCCGCGATGTCAGGGCTAATACCCGCCTGTAAGCTGTAACGTACATCGTCGTTGATGACAACAGGAACGCTGATCGCGACTAGGTAGCGGTTTGTGGGCGTTCTGAATAAATCGGTTTGTGCCACGGAGCGGTACGAGAACACACGATTTAGCATTTCCTCGGGGACCGAGGCGCGTACCGCTGGGCGAGCAGCATCGTGCCTTGTATTCAAGACTTGCATGCGGCTACTATCAATAAGGGTGTAGCTATCGACGTCCTGCAATTGAGCAATCTGGCGCGCCTTCGCGTGAAAAGTCTGCAGGTCGCCACGATACAGTTCTTCTGAAGCCGCGAGGACTTGCAGTCCGGCCGTCACTCCGTGAATCTCCCGCTCCCAATCGACTCTGATGCTCCGAGCAATCGACACAGTTTCTTGGTAGACCCGCTCCTTTCTCAAGCGAAAGTCTTCGTGCACTGTCAGAGACGCGACTAGGACAGCCGGCAACGAGCATGCTAAGCCCAGCAGAACAAGCGCTTGGCGCAGCGACAACAGTAGTCGGGGGCGGGTAGTGGTCTTGCGTGTTGCGGGCACTTTTGCAGTCACTGTGCGGCGTGTGTATGTAAACGTAGTCTAACAATGGCGGTGCGCCATCGCCGCTTTGCATCTTTGGTTTCTGGAAAACCATGCTGTTTGTGCAACCGACCGTCGCGCGGTGTTGCCTTCGCGCGACGGCGGCTTCCATTTCTTATACAAGCTTTGTGCCGGGGTTATCGTCGCCACGCCCGGCTGGGCGTTGCCTGGGCGCGGTGGCCCATGCACACAGGGTCCGGGGCGCGCTGGCGCCTGGTTGTCCTGTTTCGCCCGTCCTCCCTTCTCGGGGGCGGGCGGCCTAAGTTGTTAAAGAGCGGGTTCTCGCCTTCCCCAGTCCGACTTTGTGGCGGTGACGTCTCCCGCTTGAGGCGATGGCCTGACTGCTGCCTGCGGGTCCGTGGGGTTTTGCGTGGCCAAAACTGGCTTAAGGCGATATTAGTAAGTACTAAACACAAAGTCAAGTAAATACTAAACTTGAGGGCAGCACGGGGCTAGACCAAAGCGGCCGTTCAACTGCGGTGAGGGGGGCGCTACTGACGCCAGCGTCGGGCGACGGTGGGCAGCACAAAAAAAGCCACCAGACGGTGGCTTCATTTAAATGTGGGGAGGGCAGGTTAAGGGGCGAGCCCTAGCAGACTTGCTTGCCCCACCAGTTGCCTTTAGGCACGTACTGGATTACTGCGCCGTTTTTGATCAGAAGGGCGTCCGTGGAGTATCCGGTGTATCCACCAAAAGAGTTCTTGGCATTCACTGATGCGCAGGTAAGCCATCCGTACTTGGTTTCGCCTACTCGAGAGCCGAGATAGGCTCTGTATGGGGTCGAGATATTGCCGTACCTTGCGGACTCGGGATCTTTCAGCGCCATGTTGTAGAACCCCTTGACTATCGCCTCGTAATTCTCGGGATATTGACCGTAGTCCGCGGTGCTAATTTGCTCAGGGGTTGGGAGGCTTGTGCATCCGCCAAGAAGAGCTAGGGACAAAACTGCGACACGAAAAGCCGGCATCGATCTCTCTCTCTATTAATTTGTGTGCGTAACCAAATCGTACAGAGAGAGCATAGCTCATTACCGAGAGATCGTTTTGGGGGCTGCAGCGAGGGGGCTATCCCTTGTATGGTGGATTAAGTCCGCATCCATTGGCCGGCTTCGTCGTCACGCAGTCTTGCTCCAGCCCAGACGACTTGACCTAGAACCCGTACCGAAGTCCCATTTTCAAGGGGTATATCCGGGTATGTCGGATTAAATGAACGAGCTACCCAGCTCTTCGTCAACCGATCTCGGGTCACGGTCTTCACGATCATCTTGCCGTCGTAGTTGATGGCATAGACGCCGCCGGCCGCTATGTCTTGCAGTGCCAGGTTTTCGTTTGGCACCACCAACAGCGCAGCCCCATCCCGAATGATCGGCTCCATGCTGTCGCCCTTGGCGTAGACGACGCGGGCCTTACCTGCGCCAGCGCCGATCGACCGGAGGAAAGACCGCCGGAATTGAACCGTGCCGGTTTCCTCTTCCGCGAGGTTCTCGATGCCGTCGCCCGCCGCCAAACGAACGTCAGCCATTTCCGGCACTTTTTCGAACTTGTCATTGACGGCACGCGGCTCTCCCGGCCCCACGTTAGCGACCACACCCGTTTGGGTGCTGATTCGAATTCTGCTATCGCGTTTGGCTTGCAGTGTTGTGTGACCGCCTTCCCAGGGAGCAGCCTGCGCCCCGCCGATACGCATAGGGAACGGATCGTCGGCCGCACCCATATCGACCAGTGCGCCGCGCGTTGCGGGCTGGGGGCGCGGTTGCGCCGGAGGGACTACGTTTATGCCCAGCTTCAGTTGCGCGATAGCGAGTGCAATGGCGCCCTCAAGCGCACTGAGTTGTGTCGGCGGCAACGCACGGACTTCAGCCTCTGCGATGGACTCAAATGGCCATGTTGAGGGCGGGTTCGCGTCTGGGATGGGCTTGCTGTCGCCGTGGTGGGGCGGCGTATCTAAAAATCCCTCGCCCATCCGGTAATCCCGCTCAAGCCTGCGCGCGGCACGTTCCCCAATGGGGGCCGTGCCGGATAGGACTTGTGAGAAGTAGCTCTTCTCCTTGCTGGGCGCGCCGTTTTGCTGCACCCACGCACGAAGATTCGCCCGTCGAATTTCTTGGATGGTCATGGCGAAAGTTTATAGGACACTAAATTAGTAAACACTTGACCTTACGGTTTAGTTCTCACTAAACTTGGGCATGGACCTTAAGACCTATATCAGCACTAGCCCACGTGGCACAGCGGCGACCTTAGCTAAGGCAATTGGCGTCTCGCCTTCTTATCTATCGCAGATGGCATCCGGGCAATCGCCCATCTCGCCTGAACGCTGCGTAGCAATCGAGCGGGCGACCGGTGCCGTTGTCAGCCGCCGTGATCTTTGGCCGGACGGCTGGGATCGCGTTTGGCCCGAACTCAAGGAGGCTGCACGTGGACACCAGTAACGAACCCACCCCTACCCAACCGTTAACGCCACTCCCCAACCCGGACGACCGTGTGCAGATCGGACCATTGGATTGCTGAAAGTCGTTTTCCATGCAGCGCATCGTAAAGCCGCTGCTTCGCAATAGATACGTTCAGGAAATCAAGAAATGAACATCACCACTGCGGCCGATTTGACGGTTCATGAATACAAGGGCGGCAGCGAGTCGCTGGGGCCGCTGGTCGGCATTTCGGCAGCAGTGCTGCGCAACAAGGTCAATCCCAACAACACCACGCACCATCTGACCTTGGCCGAGGCTGACCGTCTGATGCGTATGACAGCCGACTTCCGCATCCTTTCGGCGCTGGCGCACTCTCACGGCTTTTTGCTGGTGAAGGCTCCGAGTCACTGCCAGGCCGAAAGCGACATGTCGGTGCTTGAGCAGGTGGTGGGCTTCATGGTGGCGAGCGGCGTTTACGGCCAGGAGATCCACAAGGCCTTGGCCGATGGCGGCGTAGACCGGCAGGAATTGACCAAGATCCGTGAGGCCGGCGCTGGCGTTATGTCGGCGGTGGGCGAAATCAACACGCGCCTGGAAGGGATGGCCGAACAATGATGCACCGTGGAACTTCTGGTGTACCCGTGCGGGCGCGTATCGCGTCCACGGAGCGTAAGGGGGCGGCGCTGTCGCGCGCGGCTGCAATGATGTGCAACGGCGCGAAGTTTCAGCGGTGGGTTGAATCCCGCGTTGGCGCCGCCCCCGATGGCGTGTCGGCCCAGCAGCACGCCGCGCAGTATGTGCGCGATATGTGCGGCATTACCAGCCGCGCGGACCTGGACCACAACGCCGGCGCGGCCACGCTCTTTCATGAAGCCATCCGCAAGCCGTTTGTGAAGTGGAGCGGCATCTATGGCTGACTGCCTGCACATGTTCCGAGGCTACCGCGTGCCGCCTGAGACGGTGGAAGCAGTCAAGCAAGCCATCATCGACACCCCGCGCCGGGTCGATATCAAGGCGCTACAGGAAATCGTTCAGCCCGCCCTGGTGCCGGTGGACCCGTGGCCCAGCACGTCGCGTGCTGTTGCTGCGGCCCGCGCGGTTGAATCGTTCCTGTTCGATGCGACTCAGACCGGCCTGGTCAAGCGCCACACAAACGGCTGGAAGTTCCCGTACTGGTGGCGGGTCAAAGCTGCATCGGGGGCGGAATGTCGTTGATGCGCCGCACCCCGCTCAAGAACAAGACGCCCATGAAGCGCAGCGCCACGCCGATGATGCGTGCTGCGCCGATTCGGACCACCCCAATGCCTCCGCCCCGTGCCGCCATGAAGGCGCGCAAGAAGCGCAAGAAGAAGCCCAAGACCGTCTATCGCAACCCCGCGCTGTTGGCGCTTGCCAAGGGCGAGGAATGCCTCACGCGGGTTCCCAGCTACTGCTGGGGCGGAACTGAAAGCACGGTATCGGCCCATTCGAATCGGACGCGAGACGGCAAGGGGAAGGGCATCAAGGCTCATGACTGGGCCATCGCGTTCGCCTGCGGCGGTTGCCACTTCTTCCTGGACCAGTCCAAGGCTCCGAGAGAAATGAAGCTGAGCTATTTCATCCCTGGCTTGCGTCTTACGCGCCAGCGAATCATGGACTTGGGTAAATGGCCCGCTGAAGCCGAAGCCGGCTATCAGAATTTGTATGGAGGGGCATCGACCCTATGAGCACCATCGTAATGTCGGCCTGCTGGCCGCTACAGACCAAAACGCCAGCTCAGAAGGCTGTATTGATGAGCATGGCGGATAACGCGAACGATGAGGGCGTGTGCTGGCCCTCCGTCGCTTACATCGTGATGCGCACCTGCGCTGGTGAGCGGACGGTCCAGGACGCCATCAAGTGGCTGATCAAGTATGGCGCTATCAGCGTCTCCAGGCGGACAGGCCGGTCCACGGTGTACACCATCACCCCCGCGAAATTCGCACCCCCGCAAGATTCGCACCCCCGCGAAATTCGCACCCCCGCAAGATTCGCACCCCCGCACGATTTGCACCCCCGCGAATTTCGCACCCCCGCAAATCCCGCACCTCCACCCCCGCAGGATTCGCACCTCAGAGGTGCGAATGCCGCACCCAGAACCGTCATAGAACCTAAAGAAGAACCGTCATTAAAAGATTCCCCCAGACCCCCAGAGGGGGCTTCAGGTCGTGGCCGGAAAAAGAACGCCGTTTCGTTCAAGACGTTCGTCGATGCCTGCCAAGCCAACGGCGAGAAGGTCATCGGTGATTACCAGCCGGTGCTGGACTACTGCGAACAAGCCAAGCTGCCAGCGGAGTTCGTGAACCTGTGCTGGGCCGAGTTCAAGCGGCGGCACCTTCCGGGTGGCACGGCCGAGGGCAAGCGGTACACGGACTGGCGGCGGGCGTTCCTGAACTGCGTGCAGGGCAACTGGTACGGCATCTGGTTTGCCGACAAGGCCACCGGCGCCTTTGCCTTGACCACCAAGGGTGTCCAGGCTGAGAACGTCGTCAAGGGGGCGGAGCAATGACCGACGTGCTTGTTCCCCAGGCCACCGACTCCGAGCAGGGCGTCATCGGCGGTTTGTTGATCGACAACAACGCCATCGACAGGCTGGGCGACCTGCGGGTGGAGCATTTCTATCGGGCGGATCACCGGGTGATGTACGGCGAGATTCTGGCGATGATCGGGCAGGGAGTGGGGGCGGACGTCATCACCCTGGCAGACCGCATCCGGGCCAAGGGGGCCGACGCGGGCGGGCTGGAGTACCTGAGCGACATCGTTGCCAATACCCCGAGCGCCGCCAACATTGCCCAGTACGCGGCGACGGTCCGCGACCGTGCGCAACAGCGCGGCTTGCTGGAGCTGGCGCACGACACCATTGACGCCGTGCGGGCTTCTGGAGCAATCGGCGCAGCGGCCTTGATCGACCAGGCCCAGGCCGGGCTGGAAAGCTTGGCCGAAGGCGCAACCCGCCAGTCTGAGCCGGTCAGGGCAGGCGATGACCTGATTAACTTTGTGGAATATCTGGAACTGCACGCCGATGATGAAACTGCCGGCGTCATGTCTACCGGCTATCCGGACTTGGACGCAAAGCTGGCTGGCGGCATTCGTGGCGGCGACCTGATTGTGATCGCCGGTCGGCCGAAGATGGGAAAAACGGCGCTCGCGCTCAACATCGGCCTGCATGTTGCCAATGGCGGGAATGTCCTGTTGCTGTCGATGGAAATGCCCAAGCGGCAATTGCACACTCGCAATGTGGCGATTCTCGGGGGCGTGCCGATCCCTCGCTTACTGCAACCCAAGCTGATGTTGCAGTCCGACTACGAGGGGCTGACGGCAGCGTGCAAGCACATCGAATCGCTGGGCCTGTGGCTGGAAGACCAGGGCAATTTGAGCCTGATGGACGTGCGCCTGAAGGCCCGGCAGATCAAGCGAAAACATGGCCTGAACCTTCTGGTGATCGACTACCTGCAACTGATGCGCGGCGAAGGGCCGAACCGAAACGCGGAAATCGAGGGGATCACGCGCGGCCTGAAGGCGCTGGCGATGGAATTGGACATTGGGATTGTTCTGCTGTCGCAACTAAATCGCGATCTTGAGAAACGCCCCAATAAGCGCCCGATGCCGTCTGACCTTCGGGATTCGGGGGCGATTGAGCAGGATTGTGACGCCATCCTGTTCGTGTATCGGGATGAGGTCTACAACGCCGACAGTCCGGATAGTGGCGTTGCGGAAATCATCATTGGCGCTGGCCGCCAGGTGGACCGTGGAACCGTCGGGCTGCAATACATCGGGGAGCGGACGAAGTTTCAGAGCCTGGCCCAGGGTCAAGCATTCGGGAATCGGCCTGTTGCCAGGGGCGTGCGCTACAGCCTGATGGATGAGTAGAGCCATATGACGAACAGCGCGAGCAAAACCAGCAGCGAGTCATGGCGCCTGCAATGTGAGGCCCGCCATGTCCTATCCCTTCCGTTCGACCGTCGGGTTCCCTATCTGAATCTGGTTGGCAGGAAGCGCGGTATCGAAGCCCAAAAGTACTTGGGCCAAGAGGTAAGGCGACAGTTCGCCAAACGGAGGAAAGCGGCATGAGTGGAGCAATGGCACGCAATAAGGGCGCATCGTATGAGCGCAAGGTTGCCAACATGCTGACAGAGGCGACCGGCAAGGTGTGGCGGCGGCGCGTGCGCAACGCGGTCGGTGATAGCGATGTGGTGGCGGACGATCCAGCCTTCGCGCGGATCAGCATCGAATGCAAGCACGCCAACACGCTTTGCCTGCCCACATGGTGGCGCCAAGCGCAACAGCAGGCCGGCGAACAGGGCGTACCGGTGCTGATCTACAGGCAAACGGGGGCGCGTGGCGAATCGGTCATGGTTGACGCCCACGACGTGAACCCGAAGATTTTTCCCGTCCGGGGCGGCACACCGTCACGATGGGCTGGGATGTAGCAATGCAATGGATGCGGGAAATGCTGCCCGCGAAAGTGACTTTTTCTCCGGGGATTTACTGATGACCACCTTGACCCTTTCCCGCCTGGCTTCGACCCCGGTCGTAGAGGCGAAACCCAGCCGACTGTTTGCAACCGCTCATGCGGCGCTGACCTTCGCCTATAACCACACCGACCAAGTGTATGACAAGCCCATGATGGCTCGCATGGCGCAGGCGCCGTCAGAGGGTAAGGGCTTGGGTGGCACTGACGGGGCAGGGCAGGCCGCCTTTGTCTTCGGGGCGCTGGATCCGCTGCCCCGCCTGTACCGCGCCATCCTAGTTGCACGCTTTGCGCCCCGAACGGACCGCTGCAAATGCTGCCAGGGCACCGTTGATCGGCATGATTGGCTCGCGGCGGTACGCGAAATCTCTGACGCGGCTGCGTGCGGTGCCATGTCGGCGCATCCGACACCGCGTGTGCTGCGTGACGCGATTGTGGCGCGTTACTTTGGCAAGGACCTGAAGCTGTCGGAGGCCGCCGAACGTGCAGGCGTGAGCGCTGCCACGGCGACCAATCACAACGGCAAGATCAAGCTTTGGCTCTACGGCACTCGCACCACGAAACACAAGGGCGGTGAACGTGGCGCAGGCCAGAAGGGCGTCGAAGCGCTGGCGATGGAGCATGCGGCGGACCTGCTGTCGGCAAAAGGCCTTTGTGATTGAGATCTTGCGAGGTTGAATTTTCTCTGCTAAATTTCGCTCTGTTTAGTCACTTTGAATAAGTGCGTACATAGAAAGCCCGCCAGCGAAAGCAGCGGGTTTTTTCATTGGTGCCTGGCTTTTTTTTTCTTCTGGCCGCGCTCATATCGAAGTATCTTCAATGCTCCTACTTGGAATTCCTCGGGATGTGAGCATGAAAATGAAAGTAAGCAAGTTCGGGCGCGCCGCCCTGCTAGCGTGCGTGCTGGTTGTGCCTGCGATACAGGGGTGTGCGACAAATACTGACCCCCGCGTTGCGGCGGCAGTGGACGACAAGCCCTTCTATACTTGGTTTAACGGTTTAGTGGACCAGATCAAGGCAGACCCGAACTACAAGCGCATGCCCATCGATACGGAAGCCGAGGCGAACCAGTTTATGGTTGAGTTGCACGACGCTTACCGTCACCGAATCTCCAAGAAAGACTTCGCCGCGCTCCAAAATAGTCGATACCCTAACCATCAAAACGAAGTCTCGTTCATCGTATCGAGGCTTCCATAGTCGGTGCTATATCTTCCGATTGACAGCCGTTTTGGCTTAAATGCCCGCCACCGAATGCAGCGGGCTTTTCATTTCTCGATTGCCTTGCTTGCGTTTCTTGCTCCCTAATTTCAGGGATGCCCAACGACGTAATGTTTTGTTAGAGTTGAGTGCATACTGTTAAGGTAACTCCGCACAGCAAATTGCGCGGGGCTTACGAACAACGTCAACTAGGTGAACGAATGAAAGCTCGGCATTTCGCAGTTGCAGCATTGGCATATTTTCCCATAATGGCATCTGCTGCGGACGTGGTATTTGTCAACCAGTCATCCTGGGAAATTCACGAGATCTATTTTTCACCGGCAAAGCAAAAAAGCTGGGGCGAAGACCACTTGGAATCTGATGTGCTCCAAAAAGGCGATTCTCTTACTTTGACCGGTGTGACACGGGGCAAATGGGATGTTCGTGTTGTAGATGAGGATGGCGACGAGTGCGTCCTCGAAGACGTTCAGATCGACGGTGCAGATAAGTGGAAGATTACTGATAAGGAACTTTTAGCGTGCCAAGCGGCAAGCTAGCTGTTTGATTAAGTTAGCCTGCCAGCGAAAGCAGCGGGCTTTTGCTTTTTGCGCGGTGCCCGAGAGTTGCCGAAAGGCCGGCCAAAGGGTGATGCCGCTAGAGGCTTCGCAGTGGGGCGCGCACCCGATACTGAGGAGTCCCTGGGTTCGAATCCCAGCCGCGCAACCAGCGGGCTTGGCCGAATGGTCAGGCTGCGGCCTTCCACGCCGCTCACGCGGGTTCGATTCCCGCAGCCCGCTCCAGATTGCTGTCCCCGGGCGTTGTGAGGCGGCATGCAACGGCGAGTAGCGTTGTACCGTCCGCTAACTGGTAGTAGTTCTCGCCCATCCAGGATACGGCGCTTCCGTCCTGCAAGCAGCAATAGAAGAATGCCTGCTCGCCATCATCGCATGGGAGCGATCGGCATCGACGCTCGATAACAAAGGTGGTGCCGTCTGGGCTTACCGCAATCAACACCGTAGGACGCTTTGTGTAGACCGTTTGCATGGCGCGACTCCATTGACGTGGCTTGCCGAGTTCAGCGCCTTGATTGGGACACTATCCAGCCGGTGGGTCAATACACCTTTAGCCCACATCCATCGTCACAGCGGGGCGGCAGCAAGGGCAATCCCTGTTTCATGCAAAATTCCGCGAGGAACTTTGCGTTTCTCGCTGCCATCGCAAGACCCTTATTGATCCTGCCGACTGCTCGCTGCCGCGCCTTTTAAAAGCGCGGTCATATTTGTGGTCTTGACTTGGATGACGGGGCCTGGCGCCGTTGAGTACCGAATGTCTACCCAGTTGCACTCAGCGATACGACGGAAATGGTCTTCAATGGTTGCCAGTTCGACGTCGATGCCCACGGTTACGAGCACCCACAAAGAGGTGCCGCCTCGCGCGGGCAGGTCTTCTAAGGCCAAGGCGAACAGGAGCGCCGCCGTATCCGCTCCCAAGTCTTGATGCGCGACAAGGAACACTTGGATCAACGGATTTGAAGTTGGCTCCCAGCCCCCAAAATTCTCTTCAAGGGAAATGCCCTCTGGACATCTGGAACAAATGCCGTTGACCGTCTCTAGGTCTCCAATTACTTCCACCAGAAATTTTGTTGTGCGAGGGGCGGCGTGGCCCATGAGCTGTGGCTCCAGTTCGTAGCGGCGGGGTATTCGGAATGCAAGCACTGCGGTTGCCTTCAGGTGTCGTGATCGGCTGATGACCTCAGTTTATCGGCCGAGTGTATATCAGCGCGAGTCAAGAACCCTCGGTTGATTTGGCCAAGCGCACAGCCGGGCGAGGACCCGATGCCCTCTGCCTACTTCTCATACAACAAAGCCCCGAGACGGAGTTCCGTTCGGGGCTTTTGCATTACAGCTATAGAAGACGGCGACAGCCGGAGAATCGCGAGTTCCCCAGCTGACAGCCGAAACACGGAGTGAGCCGTGATCGACCCAAGGCCGTCCCACCTGTACAGGCGGCGGTCAGTTTACATGGACGTTCACAAGTGGCAAAACCGATCATTCCCTGGCTGGGTGGCAAGCGCCGCCTGGCTGACAAGATTCTTCCCTTTTTCCCGAAACATTCCTGCTACGTCGAACCCTTCGCCGGGGGCGCGGCCCTGCTGTTCGCCAGGCCCGAGCCGGCCAAGGTTGAGGTTCTTAACGATATCAACGGCGACCTGGTCAACCTGTACCGCGTGGTGCAGCATCACCTAGAAGAGTTCGTGCGTCAGTTCAAATGGGCACTGTCCAGCCGGCAGATGTTTAAGTGGCAGAAAGAGACCCGGCCCGAAACGCTGACCGACATTCAGCGGGCGGCACGGTTCTATTACCTCATGCAGAACTGCTTCAGCGGCAAGCTGGAGGGCATGACGTTCGGCACGGCGACGACTTCCCCGCCAGGTCTGAACCTGCTGCGCTTGGAAGAAACACTGTCAGCGTCGCATTTGCGCCTCGCGCGCATCTTCATCGAGCATTTGCCGTGGCTGGATTGCGTGAAGCGATACGACCGGCCGCACACGCTCTTCTATATGGATCCGCCTTATTGGGCCACCGCAGGCTACGGCGTCGAGTTCGGGCTTGAGCAATATGCCGCGATGGCGGACATCATGCGGGCGATGAAAGGCCGAGCGCTAGTCAGCGTCAACGATCATCCGGAAATGCGGAAAGCGTTCGCCGGGTTTCCCATGCACGTCCTGGACATCCGGTACACGGTGGCCGGGGGCGCTGGCGTGCCCAGGCGCGAACTTCTGATTCAGAGTTGGTCGGGCCAGTAGCTGGTGGGGGCAGACTTTAGCTGCCGATGCGCCTTCAGGTGGAATCGGGTTTTCCTGTAATACACGCTTGAATTTCCGCAAGGTGCGCAGGCTTGGCAAGCCAGGCGTCTACGCCTGCCGGTAACGATCCAAAGTTTAATCTTGGAACGGTGCCGCTGAATACGATGATGCGGGGTTCCCGGCCCGGGCATAGCCTCTTTAGTTCTGGCGCCAAGTCAAGGCCCGACTCGCCACGGAGATCGACATCAAGAAGAATTGCATCGGGCGCAAAGTCGGCAACCGCGCGTAGTGCAGCGTCACCGTTGCTGGCGACCTGGACGGTGACGTCGCCATCCACCATCAAGCATTCGGCTGTCAGCTCGGCGGTGTCCGAATCATCGTCAACGATAAGTACGCGCATAGACCACCTCGATTCGGCAACAGTAGCGGCCAAGCGGCGGCCCAATTCTCGAAACGCAGCCTCCATCGCTTTGAGCTTTGAACTGTGCGCCAGATCCAGAAGGCGGTCAACTGGGTTGTGGATGCCGAGTCGTCGCGCCAGTTCGGTTTTTAGCACGCCTTGACGCACCATCTCGTTTGACAGAAAGACCTTCGCGGTAGGCAGCGCGCCGAGCGTCACGCTGCTGGCGCCCACGGCTTCAAGCCCTTCTGATGCGTCGGCTTGTAGATCGTGCTCGCCTTCGCTTACGGATGCGCCTTCCGGCAAGTCCGGATACTGAATCAGGTTCGTGCCGTTCGTGTCCGACGTTAGGGTGTAGCAGTAGATCAACATGGTGTGTCCTCTGTGATCGGGTGCGTGCATTTCGCTTCGAACCTGGATGCAGATCGACGGCATCTGAGGGGGAAAACGCCGGGGGCCCCTGGAGAAATCCGTGCCGTAAGGGTAATTCGAACCCCGGACGCTCGCTAGTTATGAGGTGCGCTAGGGGGGGTAATAATAATTTTGGCTCAAGGTTCAATAAAAACAACGGGTTAGCCTCTGATGGCCCGTTATCGACGCCCTTCCTTCTCTGGGGAGGGGGGTTATATCTGAGGGGTCGCCATGTTGAAGTTCACGTCCACGCTCCGCGCTGGCGCGGACTACTACGCCGCGGCGAAGCGGCAATTGCCATTTGCGACTGCGGTGGCTCTCAACAAAACGGCTCAAGCGGTTCGCGAGGCACTGGTGGAGCAGAGCCGCCAGGTCTTTGATAGGCCCACGCCGTACACGCTCAACGCGCTGCGGGTCAGCCGCGCGACAAAAGAGAACCTGTCGGCCAGGATCGATTACCGCGATGCCACGGCGAAGGGAATCGGCGCCGACAGGTATCTCTCGCCGCAGGTGCTGGGCGGGGCGCGCCGTCACAAGCGCTCGGAGCGGGCTTTGCAACGATCTGGGCTTCCGGCCGGCAGCTTCCTCATGCCGGCGGCCGGCGCTGAACTCGACGCCTACGGAAATATGTCGCGCGGTCAGATCGTCCGCCTGCTGTCGTACTTCGAGGCCTTCGGGGAGCAGGGCTATCGCGCGAACTCGAGTGCCAAATCCCGCGCACGCATTGCGCAGGTGTCGGCCTCGAAAGAGGGCTATCGCAAGATCAACGGCGTGCAGTACTTCATTTCCCGCGGCAAGGGGTCCATGAGCGGCAATCGCCGCCAGCACTTGCCGGCTGGCGTTTGGCGCAAGACTGGTACGCACGGCGCGGATGTAAAGCCGGTGCTGTTGGCTATCGACCAGCCGACGTACACGCCGCGCTTGCCGTTCTATGAGACGGCCACCGAGGTCTATGGCGAGCGGTTTGACGCTGAGTTTTCAACGGCATGGGACGCCGCCTTGGCGACCGCAAGATGATTGACCCGGACAAGAAGACAACGCAGGCGCGCTTCGCGCAACTGGTGGGTGTCACGCAGCCCGTGATCAGTGGCTTGCTGATGCGCGGGGTGATGACCGCGGGCGATACGCTCGGAAACTGGCTGCTGGCCTATTGCGGGAACCTGCGGGACACCGCTGCCGGGCGCAACCAAGACCCTGACGCACCCGGTCTTGATCCGGCGGCAGAAAAGGCACGACTGAATGCGGCTCAGGCTGACAAGGTGGAAATGGAAAATGCCGTCACGCGGGGCGAGCTTGCCCCGGTCAGCGTGCTCGAGGATGTGTTGGTGCGCGCTGGCACGAAGGTGGCCGCCACTCTAGACGCCATCCCGGCAATCCTGAAACGCCGGTTGCCCAATCTGACGGATGCGGATCTGACGATCTTGCGACGAGAAGTAGCCAAGGCGCGCAATGCCGTTGCGGCTCTGTCCTTGGAGGATATCGAAGCGGACGAAGACCATGAGGACTAGGGATGCTCGTAGAAGACAATCGCGCGGCGGTCGCTCGCGCGCTTCGACGCGGGCTTGCCTCCTTTGGCGCGCCGGAGCCGATGACGCTGCGGGAATGGGCGGAGCGCCACTTTTATCTGTCGGCGGAATCGTCGTATGTCGAGCAGCGGTGGGAGGCTTGGCCTTTCCAGCGCGCGATCCTGGCCTGCATCGGTAGCGATGATGTCCACGAAGTAGACGTCATCAAGTCGGCTCGGGTCGGATACACAAAAATCGTCTTGGCGGCGCTCGGGTACTTCGCCGAACACCGTCGCCGCAACCAAGCGCTATGGCAGCCGACTGACAGCGCCCGGGACGAGTTCGTCAAAACGGAATTGGAACCGATGCTGCGGGACGTGACCGCCATGCATCCGATTTTTCCGGCCCGGCTGGCGCGCCACAAAGACAACACGCTGCTGGTGAAGAAATTTCGCGGCAGCGTCCTGCACCTGCGCGGGGGCCGGTCCGGCGACAACTATCGGCGCCTGTCAATCAGCGTTGCCGTGCTGGACGAGTTCAGCTCGTTTGATTCGAACATCGACGGTGAAGGCGACCCCGGTCAGCTGGCGAGCAAGCGCCTTGAGGGCGCCACCTTTCCCAAGCTGGTGATCGGGTCCACGCCGAAGCTCAAAGAGACCTGCCTGATGGACAAGCGCGCGGCCGGCGCGGATGCGCGCTACGACTATCACATAGCCTGCCCACACTGCGGAGAGCATCACGCATTGACCTGGGGCGGGAAGGACGAACCCCACGGATTCAAATGGTTGAATGGAGACCCTGAGACGGTCCGCCACTTGTGTCCGCATTGTGGGGTGTTGACGACTCAGGGCGAGCACTTGGCCGCGGCGGAGGATGGATTCTGGAACGGCACGGACGGAACGACGATTGATCGTGACGGAATTTTCCGCAATGCGGCCGGCGATATCGTCCCGGCTCACAAGCGGGTCGCCTTTCAAGTCTGGACCGCTTACAGCCCGATGGTGAGCTGGTCGAAGCTGGTGCGCGAGTTTCAGGACGCCTATGCCAAGGCGCAACAGGGCGACGACGAGCCGCTAAAGACGTTCTGGAACACGACGCTGGGCCAGGCTTGGGAAGGCGAAATCGAGAAAATCGAGGCCGACGAACTCAAGCGGCGCGCGGAGATCGAGGCGTACCGACTGCCGGGGCAGCGCGACAACATGGTGCCCATGGGCTGCACCTTGTTGCTGGCAGGTTGCGACACGCAGGGCAACCGGGTCGAAGTCGGCGTCTGGGGGTTTGGGCGCGGCCAGGAAATGTGGACGATCGATCACCAGATTTTTCACGGCAACCCAGCCGAGGATGAGGTCTGGGTCAGCGTAGCGGAATACCTGTTCGAGCGCCGCTTCCAGCATGAGGGCGGCCAGCAGATGAGCATTTATGCATCCGCCATCGACTCCGGTGGCCACCATTCGAATGCCGTTTATGACTTCGCGCGACGCTACAAGGCGCGCCGGGTGTTCGCAGTACGTGGGCGACCCTTCGGGGAGAAGGCAATCAAGGATGGCGCCGGCCAGGTAGATATTGACTGGCGTGGCAAGCGTTTGAAGAAGGGCGTCATCCTCTGGCACGTCGGCACGAACCTAGCCAAAGACCTGCTGCATAGCCGCTTGGCTATCGAGTCGCCGGGGGCGGGCTATGTCCACTTGTCGGCGGATCTGTCAGAAGAGTGGTTTAGACAGTTCTCGGGCGAGGTGCGGGTGGCGCGCAAGACTGCTACCGGGGTTCGCACGCTCTGGACGGCGATTCGAAAGCGCGTGGAAACGTGGGACTGCGCCGTCTACGCCCTCTGGGTTGCTGAGCACCTGGGCCTTTCTCGCAAGACCGTCGCCTGGTGGGACGCGATGGCGGCCAAGCTGGATGCGTTGCCGCCACCCGCCGAGCATGACGACGAAGCGGCGCAATCAACTGTGCCGCAGCCAGTTAAGCCAGTTCGTGCGGTGCCAGTTTCGCCCGCATCGGCCCCTAGGACGCCAGCGCGCCCAGCCCGTCGCCGTGCTGCGCCCTCAAGCTATTTGAAGGGTCGGAGGTAAGGCGGGCGCCTACCAGCAACCAAATCAAAGAAATAGGACAGGTCCATGGCATACACCCAGGCCGATCTAGAGAAGTTGGACCGCGCTATCGCCGGCAGCCAGTTGGAAGTCCAGTACGACGGCAAGCGCGTTCGCTTCCGAAGCATGGACGAACTCATGCAGGCGCGTGTGCATGTGTCCCGCGAACTCAACAAGGGCAAGCGGCAATCGCGCCAGTTTCGCGTGCGTAGTGCGGGGAAGGGGTTGCGATGAAATACACCAGAAATCGGCGCTCTGGCCTGTTACTGCCGCAGCGCTTGAGTGCGCAGATGAGTTCCAGCTACGAAAGCGGCAGTGCCACCGGAAGCCGGGCGCGCAACTGGAATCCTTCCAGTGCCGGCCCAAATGCATCGGTGGCCCAGGGCCTGGGTTTACAGCGTCGGCGCGCACGGGATGCCGTGCGAAACGATCCCTGGGCTACCACTGCCGTGACCCGTTGGACGAGCAACGTTATAGGCACGGGAATTCAGCCATACCCGCAGCACCCGGATAAGGAGGTTCGGCGGCTTCTGAAGGAATTGTGGGCGGACTGGTGCCCTGAGGCTGACGCAGACGGACGGCTCGATTTCTACGGTATGCAGGCTCTGGCGGCCCGCTCAATCTTCACTGACGGCGAGTCATTGTGTCGCTTTCGGCACCGCCGACCGCAGGATGGCCTCACGGTGCCTCTACAGCTTCAATTACTGGAGGGCGATCAGCTACCCGTCGAGCGCACCTATTCGCTTCCAAACGGAGGCGAGGTCGTGAATGGTGTCGAGTTCGATGCGATTGGGCGGCGGGTGTCATATCACCTGTGGCGGCGCCATCCGGGAGAGTTTGGCCGCCCTGCAACCGGACAAGATCTTGTGCCTGTACAGGCAGACCAGGTCGTGCATGCGTTCCCAGTCCTGCGCCCTGGGCAGGTGCGGGGCGTGACGTCATTGGCGTCTGTTTTGCTGCGGCTGAAGTCCATCGACAGCTTGGACGACGCTGTGATGTACAGGCAGGAAGTGTCAAACCTGTTTGCCGGATTTATCACCCGGCCAGATCCTGATGAGGATCAGAACAACCCCCTGACCAATCGGCCTGAAGACTATGTACAGGATGACGACGGCATTCCGCTAGTTTCGATGGAGCCGGGCACCATGCAAACCCTTGCTCCGGGGGAGGAAGTGACGTTTTCGGCCCCCCGGATGCGGGAAGCAATTACGAAGGATTCATGCGGCATCAGTTGATGGCGGCATTCGCGTCTGTCGGTATTCCCTACGAGATTGCGACGGGTGACCTTCGGGGTGTCAGCGACCGCGCATTGCGGGTAGTCGTCAACGAATTCCACCGCCTTGTCGAGCAACACCAGTGGCACTGCATCATCCATCAGTTTTGCCGCCCCGTTTGGGCCGCGTGGATTGATGCTTTGGCGCTGTCCGGCACGATCCCGATGCCGGACTACCACCGCCGCCGCAGAGATTGGCTGCGCGTCCTCTGGGTGCCTCAGGGCTGGCCGTACTTCAACCCAGTGCAAGACATTCAGGCCAAGAAGGATCAGGTCCGCGCGGGCTTTGCCAGCAGAGCGTCAGTCATCTTGGGGCAGGGCGATGACCCTGACCAGGTCAATGCCGAGATTCAGGCGGACAACGCTACTGCGGACGCGGCTGGTCTGGTCTTCGATAGCGACCCGCGCCATACGACCGCCGCCGGCAAGGCGGCAGGGCTTGATGGGGGCGGCAGTCCCGATCCCCTCAATCAATGAACGGAGCCAATATGGCCAAGAAAGGAAACTTCTATTCGATCGGTCCCGGCATGCGGATGGGCGAGCAAGTCGTCGAGCTGCGCATCTATGACGATATCGGATTCTGGGGGAAGTCGGCGGCGGACTTCATTCAAGAACTGGATGCCGCCGCATCGACGGGCATGAAAATCGTTGTGGCGATCAATAGCGGCGGAGGCAGCGTGTATGACGCGTTTGCCATGTACAACGCCCTGCGTCGCTACAGCGGACGTACTGTCGGCCGGGTCGACAGCGTGGCCGCATCTGCCGCCACGTTGCCGCTCATCGCCTGCGACACCATCGAAATGCCGGAAAACGCGCAAATCATGATCCACGAGCCGACTACGGTGGCGTGGGGGAATCTTGCGGAACTGAAGGCGTCCGTGTCGCAGATGGAGAACATCCTCGACAGTGTCATTTCCGCCTACGTCCGTCGCAGCGGGCAGCCGGCCGAAAAAATTGCAGAAATGATGGAGGCCACGACGTGGCTGTCGGCCCTCGACGCGCAGGCTATGGGCTTCTGCGACGTGATCGAAGAGCCGGTCAAGATCGCGATGTCCACCAATTCGCGGGAGCTTCTTTCCCGCTTTCCCAATTTGCCCGAGCCGCTGAAGATGCTGGTGGACGGTGAGGCTCCGGCCGGTGATCCGCCCTCCCCGAAGCCGGTGGACCCAGAACCCGCGGACCCCAAGCCGAACGATCCGGCTCCGGCCGATCCCGCGCCCGCTGATCCCGCTCCGCTGCCCCCCGCACTGCCTGCGGGCCTGCCCACCGCTTCTGCCATGTTGAAGCACGTCTACGCATCTTGCCGGGCCGAGGGCATTCCGCATCTTGCCGAAGGCGTGCTGATGAGCGGGGCATTAGCCGGTGAGACACAGGCGAATCATCGTGTCGTTCAGGCGAAAGAGATCGCAGGCATCTGCATGGCGGCCAAATTGCCGGACAAGGCAGCCGAGTTCGTGGCCCAGGGTCTGGACGTTGATCAGGTCCGCGCGCGACTGTTCGACGCGGTAGCAAGTGCGTCGAACCAGCAAATCAGCAATACGCATCGCCCCGAGCCGACGGCATCGTCGAGCGCTCCGGCATTGTCCACAACCAGCATTTACGAGGCCCGTGCTGCTGCACGCCGCCGCGTGCCGTAAGCAGTCACTTCCTTCCTGGAGAGAATATGAACATCTTGCAAGAAAAGCCCCGCACCGCCGAATTTTTGCTGTCCGAAGGGGCGGGCGAAATTTCGCGCGAAAAGATCACCCTCGCTGCAACCGCTACGGGCTATCCGTCCGGTCAGGTTTTGGGGGTGATTACTGCATCGAAGCATTATGCCAACTACGACCCCGCCGCGACTGACGGGACGGAGAAGGCGGCCTGCGTCCTCTACGGCGCAGCGGAGGCCTCGGATACTCCGCAGTCGGCCACTGGCATCGTGCGATTGGCCGAAATCACCGCCTGGTCCTTGACGGGACTGGATGCCGATGCTCGGGCGGATCTTGCCCCGGCGTTTCTGGTGGTTCGCGACTGAGCGAATATCTACCCGCGTTCCCCTATCTCTTGATTCCGGCCCGCTTCTCGCGGGCCACTTCTATTTTGGGAGCCATAGATGGCCCATATCGACATTTTCAAAGACGACGCCTTCAAGCTGGGTTCGCTCACCTCCACGGTCAACGCTTCCCCGGAAGGTCAGGCCGTTCCGACCACGCTCGACTCCCTGTTCGATGAGGAAGGCGTGACGACGACGACCGTCAGCATCGAGCGTTCGAACGGCAAGCTGGCCCTCGTGGCGGACGCGCCCCGCGGCTCGCCGGGCGCTTCGTTGGAACCGGACCGCCGCGACCTCATCCCGTTCAATACCCTGCATTTGCCCCTGCGCGACACGATCTATGCGGATGAAATCCAGAACGTCCGGGCCTTTGGCACGGAATCGGAACTGGAAGTCATGCTGTCCGTCGTAAACAAGCGCGCGAACAAGCTGCGCAAGGCCATTGATGTGACCCTGGGTTACCACCGCCTGGGCGCCGTGACGGGGAAAATCTTGGATGCCGACGGCCAGCGTGTGCTGCTCGACCTGTATCAACGCTTCGGCTACACGCAGAAGACGGTGAATTTCGCGCTGGGGACTGCGTCCACCAAGGTGCGTCAAAAGGTGATCGATGCCAAGCGGCAAGCGGAAGATGCGCTGGCTGGCGAAGCGGTGATCGTGGGCTGGCTTGGCGTCGTGGGCCGTGGCTTCTACGACGCGTTCACGGGTCATGACAGCGTTGAGAAGGCATTTGATCGGTGGAAGGACGGCGAGTTCTTGCGCCAGGATTTGCGCTCGGGCTTCATGTTCGAGGGCGTCGAATGGAAGGAGTATTACGGCAAAGTCGGGGGTATCTCGTTCATTGAGCCGGACGATGCTTACCTCATCCCGATCACCAGCGACGATCTGTTCCAGACGAAGTTTGCTCCGGCAAACCACATCGACGCCGTGAATACGATTGGTGTTCCGTACTACGCCAGCCAAGAAATCTTGCAGCACGGCGTCGGCGTTGATCTCAAGGTGCAGTCGAACCCCCTCACGATCAATACTCGCCCCAACGTCGTTATCAAGCTGAAGAAGGCTTGATGGCAATGCGCTGGGACAACGCCATTTTTGATGAGGCGTTCGATGCAGCGGGGATGCGGGAGCCGGTCAAGCTGATCGGCTCTGTGCCTCTTGTCGAGTTTCCGGCCAGGTTCGACAGGCCCGGTTTGATCGACGAGTCCACGATGGTGCATTCAACCGATTACGAAATCGAATTCACCACCGCTGACGCGCCCGGCCTGGAGTACGGCAGCGAACTGGATATCGCCGGGGAACGCTACCGTGTCCGCCAGGAGCCGGTGACCGTCGGCGACGGGTACTGGACGCGGGCACATTTGGAGTTGCTGAAATGACCACGCTTGCCCTGACCTACGTTCAAGAACTGCGGGCGGCCTTGAAGGTGGCGGGCTTCCCTGCCGTGATGGAGCCATCCCCCGTTCGGGCAATCACCCGAGAAGATCCTCGGGTGGTTTCCGTTCAGTTGGGGGCGGAATCCGTCGAGAGCATCGCAGTGCCCCGCGTCACCCGCGTTCGCGAGATTCACCTGATCGTCCATACCTGCGGTGACGACCATCTGGAACTGGCGGAGGCCGTGTTTGATGCGGCCCACCCGCTGGTGATGGGCTACGGCGGGCCAAACGTCGTTGCGGTCGCCGAGTTCGGCACGGACGAGCCGAAGTATGCCAACGCCGATTTGCGGCGCCAGGTCGTGACCAGGCGCTATCGCATCACGTATCAGACCGACGAGCAGTCCCTTAGCGCGTAATCGTCCGATCTTGGGAGCATTAATGTCCACACCGAAGAACTCCACGGCCGCAGTCGTGGCCGACCAGGCCGGGGCTGACACCGAGGTGATCGCCCCTGCCCAGCTTTCCGCCGACACGCCCGATAAGTACCACGGGCAGGGCGGCAGTTACTTGCGCGACCCCGAGACGGGTGAGCGCATGCTCATCGAGCGTACCGGGCCGTGTGATTGCGCCGGCTAAGCCGCGCGAGTCCACCCCCCCCGGGTATACATGGAGCCATAAATGGCAAAATCGATTCGAAAGACCTTGCTGCTGGCGAAGATCCAGACCGCAGCGGGCACCGACCCTGTGCCGACCGGCGCCGCGAATGCCATTCTGCTGCGCAATGTCACGGCCACGCCTTTGTCCGCCGAGTTTGTGGAGCGTGCGCTGTTGCGCCCGTACATGGGCAATTCGGGGCAGATCGCTACGACGCAGTACGCCCAGATTGAGGGCGAGGTGGAACTTGCCGGCTCGGGAACGGCCGGCACGGCTCCTGCTTGGGGGCCTCTGCTGCGCGCCTGCGGATTTTCGGAGACGGTCACGGAAGACACCGACACACGGTATTTGCCCGTATCCGACAACTTCGAACGGCTGACGCTGCATTACTACCTCGACGGGCTGTTCCACAAGATTCTTGACGCGCGCGGCACTGTTTCCTTTGACCTGACGGCCAAGGGCATTCCCTTCATGCGCTTCCGCTTCATGGGCGCGTATCAGCCCATCACCGACGGCGCAAATCCTTCGGTGGTCGATTACACCGCCTTCCAGATCCCGAAAGGTGTCAACAAGCAGAACACGCCGACATGGTCCCTCGGTGCTTATTCGGGTTGCCTTCAATCGCTGAACTTCGACATTGCGAACCAGCTTGTCTGGCGCTCCCTTATCGGCTGCGAGGGCGCGGAAATCACCGACCGCCAGCCCACTGGAAAGATCGCGCTGGAACTGCCTTCGATTGCCCAGCTCGATTGGCCGACGATGGTCCTGGCCGGCGCCGGAAACCCGGTCTCCATTACGCACGGCACCGTGGCGGGCAACATCGTCGAGATCAATGCGCCGGCCTCGCAGTTGACCAACCCCGCATATTCCGAGCAAGACAACGTGGCGATGTTGGAACTCGACATGAACGTGAATCCCGGCGTTGCCGGTAACGACGAGCTGGAAATCATCGTCCGCTGAGCCGCACAAGCTCTAGTCCATCAAATTCACAACTCTGCGCCCGGCATGCCCGGGCGTTTTGCATTCCGGGAGAAATAAGCATGGCATTCGTAACAACCAAGCGCGCCGTCGCTGCGTGCCCGATCAAGGTTGAGGTGCATGACGAGAACGGCGAGGTCGTCGCCATCGAGTTTGTTGCTCAGTACAAGCGCCATACGCTGGATCAGGTCGCCGACCTTCAAGACTCGATGGCCAATGCCCTCAATGAGCGCCTGGGGCGTCCGCCTGTCGCGCGTGCGAAGCCGGCGCCCAAATGGCCGTACTCCACCGATGTGGAGTTCATCAAAGACAAGATGACGGGCTGGCTGGGCGCTCGCGATAGCCAAGGCGAAGCGATTCCGTTTAACGCGAAGTCGCTGGGTCAAGTGTTGAGCGACTGGCCGGAAATCGTTGGACCTCTGTTCAACGGCTTCTTTGAAGCCCACCAGCAGGTGCGCGAAAAAAACTCGTAGCCGCCGCCCGTCATTGGGCCATGGGCGGGAAGGCTGAGCAATCGGCAGGTGCATTCGACGCTGATGCGGTCGTACTCGAAGCACTAGCCAAACTCGGTGCGCCGACCGAAGTGCTGGAGCAGGCACAGACCAGCGAATCCGAGACGCACTTCGAGGTATTCGATGACAACTGGCCCATCCTCGAAGTGTTCCTGCAACTGGCGACGTGCTGGTCTTGGTTTGTTCCTCCCATGGGAACGCCGATACGAGCAGGTATCCCGGCCACCGAGATCCAGGCCACGATCCAAATGCTATTGCCCAGCGGCTCAGACCACCGTCAGGCGTTCCGGGATATCAGGGCGATGGAAAGTGCGGCGCTGGAAGTATTCATGGCTGCGCAATAGCGCCAAAAGATGCACACGGTAGTGGGCGGGATGACATGACAGAAAAGATCCTTGGCGTAACGCTGACCGCGAACGAAGCGGACTTGACTCGCGGATTTGGCGCGGCCGAAGCGGCCACTACGCAATTTGCGGCCAAGACGGAAGCCGCTCTGGGGCGGGCGGGCGCCGCCACCGCCCAAATGGGAGCAGCGGCGGGGCAGATGAATCAGGCGGTCAATGCCACCGCTACTGGCGGACGCGCCTTCACTCAAACGTCTGAGCGGTTCGTGCAGGCGCTTGAGCGGCAAGTGCTCGCGATTGGGAAAACTCGATCAGAGCTGTTGGAGCTGCAAGCCGCTGAGCTTGGCGTGGGCAGCCGCGCAGCCCCGCTTATTGCGCGACTGCGCGAGCAAGAGGTTGCGATGGGGGTGGCTGGCCGCTCCTTCGACAAGTATGGGAACTCCGCTGCGCAGACGGCGGCCGCCATGCGGGGTGTCCCGGCCCAGCTGACTGACATAGTTGTCTCCCTCCAAGGGGGGCAACAGCCGATGACTGTCTTGCTCCAACAGGGCGGCCAGCTAAAGGATATGTTTGGTGGTGTCGTGCCTGCGGCGAAGGCGCTGGGCACCACGCTGCTGGGATTGATCAGCTCGTACACGCTGGCGGCTGGGGCTGTTGCTGGCTTTGCGCTGGCCGCTTATTCGGGGCATGAAGAGGCGCAACGCTGGAATCGCACGATACAGCTGACGGGCAATTACGCTGGCGTTACGGCTGGCAATATTCGCGCCATGTCCGCGGCTGCCGCGTCGTTCGGCGGCGGAAGCCTTGGGAATGCCCGGCAGGCGGTTGAGGCGCTTGTCAGCACCGGTCAAATTACGAAGCAGACCATCGAGAGCCTTAGCGGCACGATGGTGGAGCTGCAACGTGTATCCGGCCAGTCCATGGATGACATTTCCAAGGACTTTGCTCGGATGCCGGAGGGGGTCACGAAGTGGGCGGAAGAACATAACCGCTCAATGAACTTCATGAGCCTGGCTCAGTGGGACTACATCCGCACGCTGGAGGAAACCGGGGCGCGCGAGGCAGCCATGCAGGCGACCTCCAAGGCGTTGCATGACTACCTAGGCTCCGAAGCGACCCAGAAAGTTGGCATGCTGGAGCGCGCGTGGAAAGGGCTTAAGTCTGAGGTGACCGGCGCCTGGGAGGCAATGAAGGCGTTCGGCCGTGACGCCACTTACGACGACAAGATTGCCGACGTCGAGGAGCGCATTCGCGATCGCGAGACGAAGCTACAGCGAGGTGCGCTTAACCCCCATAACCGACGGCGAGTGGAGATGAATCTCGCCGCGGACAGGGCTGAGCTTGCGAGTCTGCGAGATCAGAAGGGTGTCGACGAGGCAACCGCGCAAGTCAAGGGGTTGAATGGCGCTGCGAACGCTGGATCAATCGACGCAGCCAAACGGCTGGACGCCTTCGACCGCGAAAACAACAAGGTCAAGCAGCTCAATCTGGCGCTAGCCGAAAACCTGCGGTTGGAAAATGCTATCCGCGCGGTTGACCCCAACGACAAGCGGATATCGCCAGAGGCGGTCAAGGCGCGCGAATCCGCCACGCGTAAGAAGTTCGAAGACAAGGACGCATCGAGCACGGGCCAAAACGGCCTATCTGCTCAGTTGGCCCCAATGCAAGCTCAGGCGCGGTTACGCGAGGAAAGCTTGCGTGCAGAAACAACCGCACTGGAAGGTCAACGAGCGGCAGGGCTGCTGTCGGAAGAGGACTTTATACGCAGGCGAGCTGCTGCGCAGCGTGCCGCGCTGGTCGATGAACTGGCGATCGTTCGCCAGCAGGCGGACTTAGCCGGCGGCAAGAAGCAACTGGCCGAGCGCGAGCGATATCTCGGCCGCGTGCAGGAACTGGAGGCGCAGATTGCGCGGTCGCAGCAGCAGGAAGCGACCGACATCGAGAAGTACCAGGCCAAGATTCGCGGGGCGTTGCGGGCGACGCAGTTGGACATTGCCAACTACCGCGAGACGCGCGACTTGCAGGTCAGCCGGCAAATGAACGCGCTGACGTTGGGGAGCAATGATCGAGCGTTTGCCGACTCGGTCAATCAGGCGCAGGATCGCTTCAGGCGCATTCAGGACGGTTTCACCGACAAGATGCTCCGCGAAGGCGGGGCGGGCGCGTTGGATTCCGAGCAGTATCAGCAAGGCATTGCGCAGATCGACGCTGCCATGCAAGCGCAGGTGCAGCGCGAGCGCGAGTACATGCAGCAACGTGTCGCCTTGCAAGGGGACTGGAAGAACGGCGCGCTGCTCGCGGTAAACGAGTGGGTCGACGGTTCGGCCAACCTGATGGCGCAATCGCAGCAGGTTTTCTCTTCTCTTTTCACGGGAATGGAAAACGCGGTGGCGTCATTCGTGACCACCGGTAAGGCAAATTTCGGGGACTTCACAAAGAGCATTCTTGCCGATATGGCAAAGATCGCTGCGCGCCAAGCAATGCTCGGGCTAGTCACGAGTATTGCGGGATCGCTGTTCGGCGCGGCTTCGGGGGCTGCGGCCGGTACTGAAGCTATGGCGAGCAGTGTCCAGGCTGCGGGTGGCGACGGCATCGGATCGCTGATTGCATCCAACGGTTGGGGTGTGGCGAACGCAAAAGGGAACGTCTATACGTCGCCCAGCCTTTCCGCGTATTCGGGCGGCATCTATGACACGCCGCAAGTGTTTGCTTTCGCCAAGGGAGCGGGTGTGTTCGGCGAAGCCGGCCCCGAGGCCATTCTCCCGTTGAAGCGAGCGGCGGACGGAAGCTTAGGCGTCCGTGCGCAGATTCCGAACGAAGTTGCCGGCGGCGCTGGCAATGGATCGAGCGGTCCGGTGCAAGTGTCCATCTACGTTCAAGCCGGCGAGCAAACTCAATCGGAGTCGACACCAGGCTGGGAGCAGTTTGGCAAGGAGATTGGCGAGTTCGTCGACGCCCGGGTTAATCGCCTGCTGGCTCGCTCTTATAAGCCCGGCGGCGCGGGCTGGAACGCGCGAAATAACAGGTCATAGACATGGAAATTTTCACCTGGTGCCCTCGGAGGAATCCGCAGGGCAGCGTCAGCTTTGGCGTGCTAAGTGCTCAGTTTGGTGACGGCTATGAGCAGGTGGCAGAAGACGGAATCAATTCACGCCGTGAGTCATGGCCGTTGGAGTTCTTCGGCACCGAAGCCGAGATAAAGCCAATCAAAGAATTTCTTGACCGTCACGGCGGTTGGAAGGGCTTTCTCTGGACCCCGCCGCTCGGCAAGCAAGCCGTCTTTCTCATGGACGGTGGTTATCAGCCCGTGCCCCTTGGGGGGGGCTGGTTCACGTTGTCCGTGACGTTCAAACAAAAGTTCATTCCCTAAAGACCATGCCAATAATCGAAACCATTAAAATTGGCCTCGAGCCAAACGACGGCAAGGGCGAAGATCACCGGTCGGCGTTCCAGAAGGTCAACCTGAATTTCTCCGCGCTCAATACGGCGATTCAAGGCGTTCTGGACACGAAGGGCCAAGCGAACGGCTTTGCGAGCCTTGATGGCAACGGCCGGCTGCTTGCAGCGCAAGCGCCTCTTGCCTACGCGGCGGTGCTGCCCACATCCGCCCACGATCTGAACGACCTCATCACACCTGGCACTTACCACCAGAACACGAACGTGGGCGCGGCGACCGGTACCCACTATCCCACGCCCTACGCAGGGCTCTTGCTGGTTCGCGCTTCGGCGACGAACTTCTTGTATCAGTTCTACACGCGGTTCCGCAGTGGTCCAGGCGGTTCCCAGGCGACTTACTGGCGCACCTTCTACTCCAATGTATGGTCCGACTGGCAGGAGGTTGCTAAGAAAGCGGAACTCGATGCGCTGTCCACCGCAGTTACCGCTGTCCAGACAGTAGCCAACGCCGCGATCCCTATCGTGCAGAAAGGGGCCGCTAGCGGCGTAGCGTCGCTGGATTCCTTCGGCCACCTCCCAGCCGAACAAGCGCCCATCATGTATGCAGCCGTGCTTCCCACGGCCACGCACACGCTGAACGACTACGTTACGCCCGGCGTCTGGTACCAGGCATCGATCGCGGGCGCAACGGCGGGCGGCGCGAGCTACCCGACGGCGCAAGTGGGCTTCCTGGAAGTTGTGGCGACGGGTACGCCGGTCTTGCAGGTTTTCACCACCCGCAACGCAACGCCTGCTATTCAGCAGCGGTTTTGGCGCGTGCGCGTCACCAGTACCACGTGGTCGAACTGGAAAGAGGTTGTCGATACGACGATCGCGTACACCTACCAGGGCGGTCTTGCTTCGGGCGTGAACCTGAACGATTACACTCAGCGCGGTACGTGGGTGCAGGCCAGTTCGGCGGCGGCCGCTGCGGGAATAAACTACCCCATCGCGCAATCCGGATACCTTTCGGTTCTTTCGGCGGGCTACCCTGGAGGCACGGCGGCTACGGGGTGTTCGCAGATTTACCACGCGGCAAACTCAAACCGGCTTTTCTTTCGGGCTCTGGTCAACAGCACCTGGACGGACTGGGTAGAAGTGGGGAGGCTGGACGCTAACGGGCGCATCCCGAATACGCAGTTTCCCCTTTCCGTCTCCAACCCGGCCGGAACCGACGCCAATAACCTGACGTCGCCCGGCCTGTACTACAACAATTCCGACGCGCAAGCTACTGCGGCTTTGAACTGGCCGGAGCAACTGGCCGGGTCGTTGTTCGTGGAAGCGGCAGAAGTGGTGGCGGGGTCGGCCAACCAGCAAATCACCCAGACTTACACGACGCGCAACGGGTCGGGCGGAGTGCTGCGAACGTACAAGCGCGTTCGTTTTGGCGGCGGCGCGGGCGTCTGGGGGCTTTGGCAAGAATTGGCGCGGCGGGCGGATGTAATGTCGCACGTGTACCTGACCTCCGCGACTGACGCCAACACGCTGACGGCGGATAACACGTGGTGGACCGCGGCTAATTCCAGTGTTGTTTCTGGGGGTGCGAACTTCCCGCCCGCCCCTGTGGCGTCGTCCTTCATTTTCACCACTCAGGCAATTTCCGCGACGTACATGGTGCAGACCTGCATGATGACGCCCGGGAGCAATCGTCGCCCTATCGAGTACCGGCGAATCGGAAGCGGATCAACGACCTGGTCAGGCTGGAGGATCATCGCGCCGGTTCAACTGGCGACGGACTTGCCCACCGCTGACTGCGGCGATGTCTACGTGGACGGCCAGGGATGGTACGCGTGGGATGGGTCGGCGTATAAGCTGACTCGCGCCGGCATGGACCACGGACAGTGTCGATTCTTGTACGTCAGCACAACACAGTGTCGTTTGGTCCCGCAGAACGGCAACGGGTTGATCATCAATGGCCGCCAATATCGAATCCCTGATGCTGGGGTGAACATCGCAAACACGGCTGGCGTTAACAGCATCGTGCAGTACGTGTATGCCTATGACAACGCTGGCGCTATTGCGCTGGAGGCCAGTAGCACTTCCCACGCGCTGCATACGGACGGAGTTCGCATCAAATCCGGAGATCCGAGCCGAACACTTGTTGGCATGTTTATCAAGCCGACAAATGGGGAGTTCGTATTCACTGGTCCTCTGAACTACGTGTCGAGTTGGTTTAACCGCGCCCAACGCGGAGTGCAGCAATATTTCAACGCGACCACGTCAAGTCTAAACACTGCGGTAATCCTCTCCAACGGTGTAAGTTTTCTGGGATGGGCCGGCGACACTTTTTCTATGACCTGCACCGGCACTACCTACGCCAATGGCAGCGCGGGGTCGTACATAGCACTCCGAGTCAACGGTTCCGGAAACACCGGCAACTATGGCTATTCGTTAGGACCAGGGATAGGACAGCAAGGTTTCGCTATTACCGTCGCTGCCGGTCAGGCCACCGACAACCTGTACACGGTTGCTCCGTACGGATTCTCCAATGTCTCAGGCATTTCGGTGACATGGAGTGCAGATACTGGCGTTCTATACACGGGATGATACTCAAATGACCGAGATCAAAATTGGCCCCAGCTTTGCGCATGAGCTTGCTCAAGCAGGTCTCGCAGGAGCGGAATTTTCGTGGTCGCCGGACGGCGCCATCAACTACAACGATTCCGTACCGCAAGAGACTCGTGCAGCAGTGCAAGCCGTCTTTGACGCGCACGACCCTGAGACTCCAGCACCTCCGCTTGTGCCACAGGTCGTCAGCCGCTTCCAGGGCCGCGAAGCTATGTGGCAAACCCCGCACGGTGATACCACCCTATTCGAAGCGGCCGAGGTAGTGCTCGCAGATCCCGCCACGCCGGCCATGTATCGCAGGGCCTGGGACGACCTGCAAGAATTCCGTCGCGATAGCGAGATGCTTGCGGCAGTCGCGGGCGTGCTGGGCCTGACGGCAGCGCAGATCGATGCGCTGTTCATATTGGCCGCAAGCATCCAGGCTTAAGGAAACGATATGCGCATTTATGCAGACGTCCAGAAGCTGGAGGTCGGAGGCCTTGTCGACCTATTCGAACTGGACGCTACCGGCATCGGTGGTTCGTTTCAACGCTTTCACGGCTACACGCAGGTGGGGCCTATCTGGTGGCAGGGCAATCAGTACGACCCGTGGGCCATCAAGGCCGATGGGTTCGAACAGGTGGGGGAAGGGCAACAGCCCACGCCGACCTTGTCCGTCGGCAATATTGGGCAGGATTCTGATGGCAATCCCATCGCAGGCGTGATCTCGGCACTTTGTATCGCTTTGGATGATCTAGTGGGGGCGCGCGTTGTTGTGCGCCGCACGCTGGGCAAGTATCTGGATGCGCGCAATTTCGAAGGGGGCAACCCGACGGCTTCACCAGACGAAGAGTTGCCGCCGGAAATCTGGATCATCCAGCAGAAGACGGCCGAGACCGCCGAGTATGTCGAGTTCGAACTTTCCAGTGCGCTGGACTTCAATGGGCAGATGCTGCCAGGCCGGCAGATCATCGCTGGCGTGTGCGGTTGGCTGACGAAAGGCGGCTATCGCGGCACGTACTGTGGCTACACTGGGTCGCGGATGTTCGACATCAACGGAAACCCGGTTTCCGATCCGGCGCTGGATCGATGTTCGGGCCTGCTTTCCGACTGCAAGAAGCGGTTCGGCGAATACGAAGTAATCAACTTCGGCGGGTTCCCGTCAGCGGACCGCATCAGGGGATAAACATGCGCAAGAAGACTATGACCGCCATCCGGGCACACGCGATGGCGGCGTACCCGCGCGAGTGCTGCGGGCTGGTGGTAATGCGGGATCGGCGTGAAAGCTACCTGGCTTGCCGCAATCTGGCCGAGGGAACGGACCATTTCATCCTTGACCCGGAAGACTACGCGGCGGCCGAAGAGGCGGGGCGGATCTCCGCCGTCATCCATTCTCATCCAGACGCGCCGGCCGCGCCCAGCGAAGCCGACCGCGTTGCTTGCGAGGCGTCAGGCCTGCCGTGGTTCATTGTCGCGGTGTCGAGGGATGATGCCGGGGCAGTGGTGGCCGGCGAGTTTGTCGGCTTCGCGCCGGAGGGCTACGCCGCGCCGTTGCTGGGCCGCCCATTCGCACATGGCGTGCTGGACTGCTACAGCCTGGTGCGCGACTGGTACGCACGAGAGCGCGGCATTGTGCTGCCTGATTTCCCGCGCGAGGACGGCTGGTGGAACGCGGGCAAGAGCGAGGATCTGTACATGGACCACTACGCCGAGGCGGGATTCAGGCCGTTGACCATCAGCGAGCAGCTGGCGCCCGGCGACGTCGTGCTGATGCAGATCCGATCCGACAGGGCGAATCACTCCGGCGTGTTCATCGGCGCGCAGCCGTTGATCGACGCGCCCGAGCTGTTCCCCGTGCCAGACGCGATGCTCCATCACCTGTATGGGCGCGACTCGGAGCGGGTGGTGTACGGGGGCTACTGGCGCGAGGCTACGCGGCTGGTGCTGCGATACAAGGGGGGAACGTGAACGAAACGCTGCGAGAGATTCGGCTTTACGGGCGGCTGGGCGCACGCTTCGGACGGATCCATATGTTGGCGGTCAGCAGCGCAGCGGAGGCCATACGCGCCCTTCGCGTGCTTGTGCCGGGCTTTGAGCGGGCGCTTGCGGATAGCGATGCCCACGGGGTGCGGTACGCCTGCTTTTTGGGTAAGCGCAATATTGGCGAAGACGACTTGCACGAGCTGGTCGGGGCTGACGCGATTCGAATTGCCCCGGTAATAGCGGGCGCAAAACGCGCAGGTCTATTTCAAACGATTCTCGGCGCCGCGATTCTGGTGGTGTCTGCGGTCACCTATAACGGCTACGGCGCCACGGCCGGGTGGGCGATGATGACCAGCATGGGGGCGTCGCTGGCCCTAGGCGGTGCCACGCAGTTGCTTTCGTCGCAACAGCGAGGATTGAGCGCGCAGGACAGCCCGGAAAACGGGGCTTCGTACAACTTCAACGGCGCGGTCAACACCAGTGCGCAAGGTAATCCAGTGCCGCTTTTATACGGCCGGATGATCGTTGGATCCGCTGTGATATCGGCGGGGATATTTGCCGAGGACCAGGTATGACACTGCAACACTATCGAGCCAACAGGGCGCCTTCGGGCGCCCTTGTTTTTTCTGGTGCTGGACGCGGACGCGGCCTTCCGGTGGTCGGTTTCGGGGGCGGCAAAGGCGGGGGCGGCGGTCGCAGCCCGAAAGAATCGCCGGACAGCCTGCACAGCACCGCATTCGCGCGGATCATCGACCTGATTTCAGAAGGGGAGGTGTACGGACCCACGCACGGCCTGGGCGGCGCATTGCGGGACGTGCGTCTGGACGGGACGCCCATTGCGAACGAAGACGGAACGCTCAACTTTCAAAACGTCGCGATCGACTTTCGGACCGGAACGCAAACGCAAGACCCGCTACCGGGCTTTCCAGCGTCCGAAACCACGACGGGCGTTAACGTTGAACTGACGGCTACGACCCCATGGGTCCGGTCCTTCACCGACACCCAACTTTCGGCAGTGCGGCTTACGCTGGCGGTGAATGGCCTTTCACAAGCGAACACGAGCAACGGCGACATTTCCGGATACCGGGTCGAGTATCGAATCGAGGTAAGCACCGATGGAGGCGCTTATCAGCTTGCACTGGCCAGCGCCTTCGACGGCAAGAGCACGCAGCGATACGCTCGCTCGCACCGTATCGACTTACCCGCCGCGCGCTCCGGTTGGTCTGTTCGTGTTGTGCGCGCCACGGCGAACGCGGCGAACAGCACGATTGTGGACCGCACCTTTATCGATGCGTTTACGGAGGTGATAGACGCGAAGTTGCGATATCCGATGTCTGCGGTTGTGGGCATCAAGGTTGACGCTTCGCAGTTCCAGAACATTCCCACGCGCTCATACGATTGGAAGGGCCGGATTATCCGTGTGCCGTCGAACTATGACGCCGACAGCCGGGCCTACACCGGTACGTGGGATGGCACGTTCAAGCTGTCCTGGACCGACAACCCAGCGTGGATTTTCTTTGATCTCGTAAGCAATGATCGCTATGGGCTGGGCGAGCGCATTCCTGCCGGTTGGCTTGATAAGTGGGGGCTGTACCAGATCGCCCGGTATTGCGACGAGCTGGTGCCAGATGGATTCGGCGGCCAGGAGCCGCGGTTCACCTGCAACGCCTACTTGCAGACGGCCGCAGACGCCTTTCGGGTATTGCAGGATCTGGCATCAACGTTTCGGGGAATGGCGTATTGGGCGAGCGGATCAGTGTTCGCGGTGGCCGATATGCCGGGCGACCCGGTATACACCTTCACGTCGGCAAACGTCATTGACCGGCGGTTCAACTATGTCGGGTCGCCACTCAATACCCGCTACACCGTGGCGCTGGTGTCGTGGAACGACTTGTCCGACATGGGCCGACAGAAGGTCGAGTACGTGGAGGACCGGCAAGCGCTGGCTCGCTATGGGCTTAAGCAGGTCGAAGTAAGTGCGTTCGGTTGCACGTCTCGCGCGCAGGCTAATCGCGTTGGAAAGTGGCTTTTGCTGACGTCGCGGATGGAAACTCGTTCGGTGTCGTTCGCAGTGGGGCTGGACGCTTGCCGGGTACGGCCTGGCAGCATCATTCGCGTGGCTGATCAGCACTTGGCCGGCCGGCGTATCGGCGGGCGGATCCGTGATGCGACCGCGACGGTGGTCACGGTAGATGCGGAACTGGGTGTGAGGCCTGGGGATCGTCTGACCGTGAATCTGCCCAGCGGCGTGTCGGAGACGCGGATTATCAGCACGGCGGTGGGACAGGGCCTGACGGCCGACATGACGACGTTCACCGTCGACACCACGGAACTGACTGCGGACATGGTGGGCTTGCCCGGTACGGTCTTGATTTTGACTGTGACCGCACCATTTTCGGAGGTTCCCGAAGCCGAATGCGTGTGGACGCTGGAATCTGAATCGCTTTCGGCACAACGCTATCGCGTACTCAGAGTGAAGCGCAAAGACGGTTTGATTGGCGAAATCTCGGCCATACAGCATGAGCCAGGGAAGTTCGATAACGTGGACTTTGGGACGCGCCTGGACCCGGCCCCCATCACCGTTATCCCACCAGGTGTTCAGCCGCCGCCTTCGGATGTGACGATCACGTCGTATTCGGTGATCGACCAGGGCTATGCGAGTCATACGGCGGTATTTAGCTGGAAGCCCGCCGCCAGCGCCGTCGCCTATGAAGTGCAATGGCGGCGTGATAACTCGGAATGGGTCAATCTGCCACGCACGGGGTCCACCAGCATTGAGGTGCCGAACATCTATGCTGGCGCGTTCTTGTGCCGCGCGCGGGCGCTAAACGCGCTCGATATCGCATCGATCTGGGCATCGTCCACGCAGACGCAGTTGGACGGGGTACTCGCGCCGCCGCCGACGGTCACAAGCTTGACGGCCACGGCTCTGGTGTTCGCTATTCGCTTGAAGTGGGGTTTGCCCACCACTCCGTCGATCATCGAGCGGACTGAGATCTGGTACAGCGAAGCACCGTCGTTTCCCTCCGCTCAGAAGCTGGGTGATTTCGCATTCCCGCAGGACACCACCACGTTGATGGGGCTGTCGGCGGGGGCGCGGCTGTACTTCTGGGCAATCCTGCGTGACCGCAATGGTGTTGCCGGCGCGGGCTACCCGATCGGTAACGGCGTGCTGGGGCAGTCCAGTTCGGACGCGACCGAGATCCTGGAGTACCTGACGGGGAAGATTACTCAGACGCAACTGGCCCAGGACATTCTGGCGCCGATTGAGAAGATCCCTGTGCTGGAAACCCGCATTTCTGAGGAGGCTACGACGCGGCAGGAGCAGAACGACGCGATGGCGGAGACCATCAGCACCGTCAGCGCGAAGGTTGATACAACGAACGCGGCTATCCAGACACAGATCACTGCGCTGGCCAATGCCGATGAGGCTATCGGACGCAGGGTGGATACGGTGCAAGCTGTCGCGGAGGACGCACAGGGGGCGGCAGGCGAAGCCTTCTCGGCTGTTGAACAGACCAGCCAGGCGATAGCCAAGACGAACGGCGACTTGGCGGCCATGTGGAGCATCAAGACGCAAACCACCTCGGGGGGGCGAACCTACATCGCAGGAATTGGCGTAGGCGTCGAGAACTCAGGCGGCGTAGTCGAATCCCAGGTGTTGGTGGCCGCTGACCGCTTCGCAGTTATGCACCCCAACGGCGCAAACGTCACGCTGCCGTTCGTTGTCCAGGGGAACCAAGTCTTCATGGACGATCTGCTGGTTAGAAATGCGTCCATTGGTTCGGCGAAGTTCCGCGACTACTTGGACTCTGATGCGACCGGGTATGGCGGAAGGCCTCTGTTGCGACTGAATTTTCGCTCCGGGGTCGCTGAGTTCAATGGGCAAAGTGCGGATGGGTCACGCACGGAAATCAACAACAAGGGAATGCGATATTACTACCCCAACGGCGTGCTAGGCGCGCGTTTCGGAGGCGAATGATATGGCAATCGCACCGCTTGAAATTTGGGACGAACAGGGGCGATCGCTTTTCAACTTCAACACGCGAGTAGCGCGGCAGATGGGTAGCTTTTCAACGGGCACTTCCGATGGCAATCAATACGTGGCGGAACTGGCGGACGCAAACGGCTGGATGGCGGTGCAATTCTTCGGCGACTACGGTGTTGATAGTGCGCCGATGATCAACCGAGTAGGCGGGTCATTGTCCTGGCGATTTATCCCCAACCAGCCGAGCGGCGGGCGCGTCGCCGCAACGATAATTTACGGGGTGCGGTAAATGGCCGATGCAGCGGTGGTGCTCTACAACCAAAGCGGCGACCTCTTGGTTGACAGCCGGAACATCAACTTGTTCTTGCGACACTCTGGGGTTACGGGGGGCGAGCGCTTTAATAATGTGGTCCTGGAGTGCTTGGATCCGGTCGTCTTCATTCGCCCCGTGTCGGGATTAGGCGCACTGGTCGCAACGAGTCGAAGCGGCAATTCTTTCACGTTTCGCTTCCGTGGGCAGTGCGAGTATTACGTCTTCGATCGACCCTGGAGGACCGGCGGCCCAATCGACATTTGGTCTCAGGACGGGCGACACATTTTCATGAGCACTGCGCGGCCCATGAACGTCGTGCAGACGATCGATCTTCCCAAGTACTTTGACGCTTATCGGCTTGCGTTCCAGGACGGATGGACATACGCGGGCCTGCCGACTTCGAAGTACGCCTACAACGTCTCATATGTCCGGCAGGGCTACAACTGTATGCCGGAGCCTGGTGGCGGATGGTCGTCGAATCTTCAGACCGAGTACCTATCGGCCACGCCGAACGGCCTGCACGTGAACATGGGTGAGTGGCGGATGCGCTTTTTTGGGTGGGCGCCGTTGTATTCAAATTCGTTTGTCAGCTATGCGGGGAATTGCCCTGTTTCGTTTATCGATGTGTCAGGTTGGCTCTGACACGACCCATCTAATTTCACTCTGTCTTTGCCCGCCGCGTGCGGGCTTTTTTTCGTCCAAACGGGAGGCAATCATGCGCACCGTCTACAGGAGCAGTGCAACTATGGAACCAGGTACTACGGGGCTGGGAGGCCTCGCCGCCTTGAAGGTCGCAATGGCGTATGGCGTACCGGCGGCGCTGGCGGCCATGCTTGGCCTGCTGATTATGCCGCCAAGGTCGGCGCGCGAGTTCACCGTCCGCACGATTTCGACCGTCGCATGCTCGTTCATGTTTGGGCCTGCACTGGCCGGCGCGGTGATCGCGTGGAAGCCGGGGCTGATGGACGCCATGGTCTGGCTGGCGCAGCACGGGGCGGGCAGTGATGACGCGCTGCTGGCGAAGTTCTACGTGCTGGGGCCGAGCATGCTGTTGGCCGGTCTTCCTGCGTGGTGGGTATTGGGGGCGTACATGCGATGGATGGCAAGCATGCGCCAGAAGGGGCTGCTTGAATGGGTGGCCGAGGTCCGCGCGAAGATCTTGGGCGTGCGGCCTGGTGGGGAGGGGTGATTGTGGATCTGAAGACCGTTATCGATACCGCGATCGCGCCTGCGCTCAGGCTGCTACCGGCAAACCGAGACACCCGCGAAGCGCGCGTGATGCTTCTTGCCATCGGATTGCAGGAAAGTCGCTTTTTGCATCGCCGTCAGATCAAGGGGCCTGCCGTGGGATTTTGGCAATTCGAGCGGGGGGGCGGCGTGCGCGGGGTGCTGTCGCATGCGTCGAGTTGGGCCGATGCGCGCGCAGTGTGCGCCATTCGAGATGTCGAGCCGACCGCGACGGATGTGTACAACTCGCTGGCGCACGACGACATCTTGGCAGCGGCTTTCGCGCGCCTGCTGTTGTGGACTGACCCCCAACGCCTGCCGTCACTGGGTGACGTGGGCGGCGCATGGGCGCTTTATCTGCGGACGTGGCAGCCGGGGAAGCCGCACCCCGGGACGTGGCCGGCGCTGTATGCCCAGGCTCTCTCGGCAGTAGGGGGTGGCAATGTCCGCATGGGTTGAGCGGTTTAAAGGGGTCGTGCTGCTGATAGGCCTCGTGGTTGCGACGTTGGTCAGTGTGTTCTATCGGGGGCGCGCCACGGGGCGGCAGGTGGAGCGCCAAGAGAGATCCGACCAAATCAACGAACAGGCGGCCAAGGCCCGCCAGGAGGTGCGCGATGTGCAGCAAGAAACGGCCGGTATGGATGATGGCGCTATTGCTGATGAGCTTAAGCGTGACTGGGTGCGTGGCACCGGCACCGGTCGGCGTTGAGTTCTGCGACCACGCGCGACCGGTCTATTTCGATTCTGCCGCACAGGTTGATTCGACGCCGGCGCCGGTGCGTCGCCAGGTGCTGGAAGGGAACGAAATCTGGCATAAGCTTTGCCGGCCTTAAGGTTGGAGATTTTCAATCAGAATTGCGTCAAGAGATCTTGGATGGCTTCGGCCTGTGACGCTCGGCAGTCGCCTTGGGCACCTCGCTGATGCCGCTTTCGCTCGAGTCGGTGGTCGGTGGGAGCACTCGCGCCACCCGTGCCGTAGGCGCCTAAGATCCCGTCGCGAGCGCAGTACGCGCTTTCTGGGCAGGGGGCGGGGCAGCTTTGGAATGCACTGAGATTCGTCGAGCGCGGATTTTTGGGATCATTACTTGCGAAGCTCTGTTTTCGGCTATGTGGCCGAATAAGGTGAATCAAATGACGACACCCCTTCCAACTACGCCTGCCCAGCCGGAAACCTACGAACCCAAGAAATCGGGCCTTCCTGGCGACGAGATCGACGAGTCGTCTCCGACTACTGACGATGAGCCGGGCGAGTCGGACGAACTAGATCCGGAGGAGCCCGTGGGCACGCCGGCTTCAAATCAACCGACTCCGTAATTAAACCTGCGAGGGTGGCGCCAACATTGCCCACCCCCCCATAACCTCAGGAGGAGCCCTATGGCGACCAACAAAACCGGTGACATGGCTCGAATTCATGATTTGCTGTATCAAGCGTTGGAGACCGAGATCGGGGGGATCAATGTCTACACGGCCGCTCTAACCTGTGCGACGAATGAAGACTTGGCGAAAGAGTGGCAAAGCTATCTCGACGAAACCACGACTCATCGACAGGTATTGCTTACCGTCTTTGAAGAACTGGGCCTTGACCCTGATAAGCCGGTACCGAGCCGCGAAGTGGTCAAGCATCACGGTGATTCGTTGGTCGCGGCCATTTCGTTGGCAAAGTCACAGGGTGACCCTGATGCGGCTCAGGTCGCAGCCGCTGAATGTGTGGTCTTGGCGGAGACGAAGGATCATCAAAACTGGGAGCTCATTGGCCTCGTCGCGGAGAAGCTTAAAGGCAAGGAAGCGAAGATTCTAAAAAAGGCCCATGAAGCGGTGGAGAAGGATGAGGACCACCATCTCTACCATACGATGGGGTGGACACGAGAGTTATGGATTGAGGCTCTCGGGTTTCCCGCTGTGCTACCGCCTCCGGAAGAAGTCAGGAAAGTGGAGACCGCAATTGGTGCATCAAGGGCCGAGCAAGACCGGGACAAAATGCTGTAGCGCTGTTTTCTTGCTGTTTTGCCTAGAGGCTGGCCAAGCCCCATCCGTTTCGGAAGGGGCTTTTTTTGCGAGCTTGGTTTTATGCCCAGGGTCGTGTGTGGCCTAATGGCGCGGGCGGCGTTGTTGCCTCGCTACCGGAGGAGATGCAACGTAAGCACTTTGAGCTCCTCGGTCGCATTAGTAGCTGAGCAGAAAAGCTGGTAAGAATGTAGGCCGCGCCCGCATCGCAGGGCTGACGTGTGAGAGGGCCTACGAAAGCGTGCGTGGCACGCCGTAGCTATTTCCTAAGGTGCTCTCTTACTGACTCGACGGAGACGCCGGCCGCCTTCACTGCTTCCTTCAATCGCTCTTCGCTCACGCCCAGTTCTTTGGTCCAGTAGCGCAGCTCGTGGTCTTCGGTCACGTTGATCCGGGCACGGTCCTGGGGGCCTCGGTTCGTAAGATCGTCTGACATGCGAATCCTCCTTGTAAGAACGGGCGGAGCAGCAAGCAGTGTTCCTGCGTATCAATCGACAGGCCGCTTGTGGGCCACTGCCACGGCGATGCAGCCATTCGGCAGTCGGTATTTGCCATCGCCAAGCCACATGACAGTCTCGCCTGATGGGAGGGTGCAAACGTACTGGTGGACCGGCGCGCAATCAGGGCTGCGCTTTATAACTAGGCGCCTTTCTACCCTACAGGTTGACCGATCGGGCAGCTTGGCGATGACATCGGACAAGCGTGAGCCGGACGCCATAAATGTCCCCTTCTAAAGCTCGCGCGTCCGCATCCGGATGGATTTTAATGGCCAGCGGCCGGCGCGTTCTCCCGTGGTACTTCATTGTTAGCACTGCCCTAACAGCTCGGCATATCCGCCATGAGGTGGAGGGCCAAGCTGGCGTCAGGCTTTGGCAAGAAAAAGCGCCCCATCGCTGGGGCGCCAGTCGGGCGGGGGCCCGCTGTAGGCATTGAAATTGCTGCACACGCGCTCGGTGCGGAAATTGAGAGGTACGACCAATGCTACGAGACGAACTACTTGCAAAGATGATCGTTCAAACTTCCCCAGATCGCAATTTTGACGACTGGGCTGATGTACTGACAGAGTTCGCAAACTGTGTCGTCGAAGTCAGCCCGAAATTGAGCCGGGAAGAGTGCGAACGGCTGATTGCTGTCGGGGCTTCGTTTTATCGAACGTTAGCTCGCGCCGAGGACTATCGGCGGACTTCGGTGTTGGGTGACTAAGCGGTGAGCCCGGCTCCTGACGGTAGACGGGCGGCTCCGCACCTCTTTGCGCCAGCCGGCTTCCCATGCCTCCACTTTTTCTCGCCACTCGGCAATCGAGCCACCGCAGTGGCCTGGCATCTCCGAAGTGCGTAAATAAGGACAATCCAACAGGCTAAGACCCTCTCGGGCGGCTTGCGCGCCGAGCTTCTGGATGTCATCGCGTTGCATTGCCATTTCCTCCAAAAGAATGGTGATTGGAGAGGCTAGTATTGCCCAGTTGGAATGACGCTCGCAATAGTGTTGCAGTACTAAGGTGGATGTGTCGCGCGGATCATTCGCCGATCCACTGCATCCACCAGCCTTGGTAGTAGCGCTTGCCATCGATCTCCTCAAAACCGCAGACCATCATGCCTCGGTCGGACGCGAACGTTAGCAGTTCCGGCTGGAGCAGGTCGGGAATGGGACTTTTCTTCGTGGCGCCGAACGTGGCGAGGCTGTCCATGGTCATGACTCGCACGTACCGCTTCAAGTCATCGCGCATGATCGAGTACATGCGGACGTTGCCGGTGGTGGAGGGGCCGGGGTCGCGGTCAGGGCGCTTTTCGCCCAAGCAATGGGTGCGGGTGACGGTACAGAGCATCGTTTGCTGCCTAAATACTGGATAAAAAAACAGTATATTGCAGCAAAAAAGGGGTCACTTCACCGGTGTGGCGACGAGCTTGTCAGAGGGGAAGGCGACGAGAAAGTCACGGGTCGCCTCGATCGGTGCGGTAAGCCAGTCACCGTATGCGCCTTCCGGCAGGATGACGACCATGCGCTTTTCCTTGCCGGGCTGATGGTATAGCCGAAACAGCGGATCGTTGTCGGCATTGATGGTCAGCATGGTGTAGCTCTCTTGCCACTGGCCGCCCGCGTCCCGGTACCGATCCCAGAGACCTGCTATGCCGAGCGGCCCACCATCCGCACGTGTGAATCTGGTTGGCACCGATTTCTCGGTCTTGAACCTGGCCTTGGTTTCCTCGCGGTGGTCAGGCTCGAATATCGAGTCCGCCGGGATGATGCAGTGCTGGGCACGGCGCCAGGCGTTGCCGAAAGTGAACGACTTGGATGCCGTCTCGCTGCGGGCGTTGAACGTCGAAAGCTCGCCTGCCCTGTCCAGCCCCTCGGGCTTGGTCATGGTGCTTATGAGACCCCAGCGGCCAACGACAGCTTCCCGCTCAGGCACCGCTTCGTCGCCCGTGTCATGCTCGACAGGCCTGCGCACAAACACGCCCTGATACCTGGGCCACATGTCATACATGCTGATGGCGGCGGGCTTCTGCCGAACTCCGAATTTTTTGAGCAGTAGCTCGGCGTCTTTCAAGGTCTGGTAATGGCTGCACATAGCCTCTCCATCCGGAAGGCCCGGCCTGCGGGGGACGGGAGATGCTCTAATATATAGAGTCACGCCGCATGACCAAAACGAACTTTTTTAGTGCTGTTGGTTTTGTCGGGTGGTGTATGACGCAAGGCATTGATTTATAAGGGTCTATTACCCCCTTACAAGGCGTAGGTCACAGGTTCGACCCCTGTAGCACCCACCAGAAGCAACCCCGCCAGTCGGAACATTCGCATTTCTGCCAGTTCTTCCTGCAAATTTTTGCTGATTCTTCCAAGCGAAACCCGCACACCTCACCGTGGCGGGTTTTTTGTTTTGGGCGCCGTCCAAGGCCCTTGCGCCGGCCTTCTTTCCTTCCGTGCGTGCTTTCTTGTACACGTTTTGAGCTTTCTGGTTTGACGCGGTAGGGCAGTGTTACGCTATTCCAGACGAAATAGGACGTGCGAATCATTCGCATTTAAGATATTATGATCGGCTTGTACCGGCTGGCAGATGCCGCTTTTTTTTGGGCGGCGTCTTCGTCTAGCTGGCCGGATAAGTCAATGCACCCTGGCTGATTCATGCCTAGTTTTCAACGCGGTTCGAACTCTTCTTCGCCGTCTTCATTTGGTATACGCGCTGGCGCCGGGCTGGCGGTTGTCGCACTTCATGCGGCTGTGATCGGAGCCATTTTCATGGCGCCCACGAATCGCCCTGAGCTTGAGGAACCCGAGGCCGTCATGGTCAGTCTGGTGGATGCCCCCATCCCGCAGGTTGCCAAGGCAGAGCCCACGCCCGAACCGCCGGAGCCGGTGGTCGAGCCGCCGCCCGAGCCGCAACCCGAAATTGAACCGGAACCCGAGCCCGAGCCGGAACCCGAACTGAAGCCCGAGCCGGAACCCGAACCCGAGCCGGTGGTTGAAAAGCCGCCGGAGCCGGCGCCCAAGCCCAAACCGAAACCCAAGCCGAAACCCAAGCCCAAGCCGATTCCCAAGCAGGAAGTCAAACCCGAGCCCAAGCCGGAGACGCCGCCGCCGCAGGCAAAGCCCACTGGCGCGGTTGATGGCGCGCAGGCCACCCAAAGCCCGCAGCAAGGGCCGCCGCCCGATCAGCCCGTGCTGGTGTCGAGCATCGAATTCCAGGGCGCGCGGCCCATGCCTACCTATCCGATGGCGTCACGCCGCATGCGGGAAGAAGGGCGGGTGCTGGTGCTGGTGGAGATCAATACCCAGGGTCTGGTGGACCGCGCAACGATTGACACGTCGTCGGGCTTCGCGAGGCTGGATGAGTCCGCACTGACCGCGGCTCGCAAGGCCAGGTTCAAGCCCTATACCCGTAACGGCGTGGCCTATCCCGCCAAAGCCAAAATTCCGTTCGATTTCGTAATGAGGAACTGAGATGTCCAACGCACTGCATGGCGCCACCCTGGTGGCGCAGGCGACGACCAGTCCGGCCGCACCGGCTGCCGCCGCCGCTGCGCCCGCAGCCCAACAAGCCGTCACGGCTGGCGCCGGCGTCGTACAGCAATCGGCTGACGCGCTGCAGAATGCCGCCGCCGCGCTGCCGTCGCTGCCCGCCCCCGCGCCCTTGCCGGTCGCCCCTCCCGACATGGGTTTCTTGCACTTTGTCGCCCAGAGCGATTTCGTGGGCAAGAGCCTGTTCGTCATCCTGATCCTGATGTCGCTGGTGACCTGGTACCTGATCCTGGTCAAGGCCGCCAGCAACGTCAGCATGCGCAAGCGTTCGTCGGACTTCCTGAACAAGTTCTGGAACGCCAGTTCGCTGGAACAGGTCGAGCACGAAATCAGCACGCACGGCGCGCGTGACCCGTTTTCGCACCTGGCCAGCCACGCCATGCATGCGCAGGCGCACCACAACAAGTTCGGCGCCACCAAGCTGGAAGAGTCCGGCAGCAACTCCGATTTCGTCACGCGCACCATGCGCAAGGTGATCGACGAAGAAACCGCCAAGCTGGAAAACGGCTTGACGGTACTGGCCTCGGTGGGCTCCACGGCGCCGTTCGTCGGCCTGTTCGGCACGGTGTGGGGTGTGTATCACGCCCTGGTGGGTATCGGCCTGTCCGACGGCGTGACCATCAACCGCATCGCCGGTCCAGTGGGCGAAGCCCTGATCATGACGGGCCTGGGCCTGGCCGTGGCCATTCCCGCGGTGCTGGCGTACAACACGTTCGTGCGCAACAACCGCGTGTTCCTGTCGCGCCTGGACGCCTTTGCCCATGATCTGTTCGCGTTCCTGACCACCGGCCAGCAAGTCATGCTGTCCGACGGCAAGGTGCGCGCCTTGCGCCGCCAGAACGGTAACGGCGCCGCGGTTCAACGCGGGAGCGAATAATGGCCTTTGGCAGCTTCGAGGGAAAAGGGTCCGGAAGCCATACGGTTTCCGAGATCAACATGGTGCCCCTGATTGACGTCATGCTGGTGCTGTTGGTGATCTTCATCATCACGGCCCCGCTGCTGGCGCATTCAATCAAGATCAACATGCCCCAGGTGGCCGCCGAGCAGATCGAGGAAGAACCCAAGACGGTCGACCTGGCCATTGATGCCAGCGGCGCGCTGTTCTGGGACGAAAAGCCGGTCAATATTGATGACCTGCCCAACCGCTTCAAGTCGATCGCCGGCACCAAGCCGCAACCTGAGATCCGCATCCGCGCCGATCAGAACACGCGCTATGAAACCCTGGCCAAGGTCATGGCCGCGGCGCGCCGTTCGGGCATGTCGCGCATCGGGTTCATCACGACGCCGCCTTCCAGTGGCGCAGCGGCTGACGAAGCGCCGGCTGGGGCAGCCCCGGGCAGCGCTACCCCGGTTCCCGCCGGGGCACCGTCCGGCGGGTGAACGAATCCAGGAAAGGGGCGCATTTCGCGCCCCTTTTTTTTCGGATCGCGCTAGAATCGCGGCATGCGAGTTCTGGTAATCGAAGACGACACCACCCTGGGCCATGCGCTCCAGGAATTCCTGGCCGACCAGGGTTATGCGGTCGACTGGCTGACCGAAGGCGACCGAGTGCTGGGCGCCTTGGCTGGCCAGCCTTACGACCTCATGCTGCTCGACCTAAATTTGCCCGGCATGAGCGGGCTTGATGTGTTGCGGCAGTTGCGCCAAGACGGCAATCAAGTCCCCGTACTGATCCTCACCGCGCGCGACGGCATTGAAGACCGCGTCGCTGGCCTGGATGCCGGTGCCGACGATTACGTCACCAAGCCTTTTGAACTGCCCGAGCTGGCGGCGCGCGTGCGTGCCTTTGGCCGGCGGCGCGCAGGCCAGGCCCAACCTCTGATCGAAGTCGGTCCGCTCGTGTTCGATACGGTCGGCCGCGAAGTGCGTGCCAATGGCCAACGCCTGTCCCTGTCGGTGCGCGAGCTTTCCGTGCTGGAAATGCTGATGGCCCGCGTGGGCCGCGTCGTCACCAAGCGCCAGATCGTGAACTCCTTGTCCGCCTGGGATGCTGATTTCAGCGAAAACGCGGTCGAAGTCTATGTCTACCGCCTGCGCAAGCGTTTGGAAGGCACCGGCGCCAGCATTCAGACGGTGCGCGGCTTCGGCTACATGCTGGATGTGGAAACGGCCTGACGGGCCTGGCGCCGCCGGCAGGTTGCGGCTGCGCCCCTCCATCCACCCAAGCGAGGGTATCGCGTCATGACGCACGAACGCACTCCTTCTGCTCCTACGCCCACTCGCCCCTTGCTCCCTTCCCGCTCGCTTGCCCGGCATCTGGTCATTCGGTTGATGCCGCCGATTCTGCTGCTTGTCCTGCTGGACCTGGCGGCAACATGGGTGATCACGCACAAGATCGACATGTCGCTCTGGATGCTCGAAGACTTCTTCTGGCTGATGGTAGTGGGGCAGATTGCGCTGATTGCGCTGTTTACGTGGGTGGTGGTGCAGGGCGTGCGTTCCGGGCTGCGCTCGGTGAACCATTTGTCCGAGGAAATCCGGCAGCGCTCCATCGACGACATGCAGCCTTTGGAAGTGGCGGGGGTGCCGGTCGAGATTGAACCCCTGGTCACGCACACCAACGACATGCTGCTGCGCCTGGACGCCTCGCTGGCGGCGCAGCGCCGCTTCATCGGCCATGCCGCGCACCAACTGCGTACCCCCTTGTCCGGCCTGAGGCTGGAATCCGAACTGATGCTGGCCCGCCCGCTACCCGACGATGTGCGGGCGCGCGCCGAACGCATCAAGGCCGTGAGCGACCGGATGATCCGCCTGGGCCAGCAATTGCTGGTGCTGGCGCGTGCCGACCCCAATGCCCGGCCGCAAGACAGCTTTGTGCGCATCGACCTGTGCGAATGGGTGCGCGTGCATGGCGCCGAGTGGTTTCCACGCGTGCGCGAAGCGCGCTATGAACTGGATCTGGTGGCCCCGGACGCCCCGATCTGGATCGATGCCGACCCCCTGCTGTTGGCCGAGCTGCTCAGCAACCTGATCGACAACGCCTTGCGCTACGGCAACGAAACCGGCCGCATCACGCTGATCGTGGGTGCCAACCCACCGTCGTTGACGGTCGAGGACGATGGCCCCGGTATTCCGCCCGAGGAACGCGACCGCGTGTTCGAAGCCTTTTACCGGTCGCCCACCGCCACCGCCGGCGGATCGGGCCTGGGGCTGGCCATCGTGCGCGAGATAGCCCACGCCCACGGCGCCTGGTGGAAGTTGACCAGCCGCCCCGACTTCTCTGGAACACGGCTGTCCGTCGTGTTTCCCGGTCCCCGCAAAGGGGCACAACTTACCCGTCAAGAACTCCGATCATGAGCCAAGCCTCGGCTGATGTCCCTTCCCCGACTGGCGCCCACGCGGGCGGTGTGCATGCGCCGTCGTCGCGCGCGGCGCTGATCCTGGGGGCTTTGGGCGTGGTGTATGGCGACATCGGCACCAGCCCCTTGTATACGCTTCGTGCCTGCCTGACTGGCCTGAGCGTGCACACCGACCTGGAACCCGCGCATTTGCTGGGCGTGCTGTCCATCCTGTTCTGGATGCTGATGTTGGTGGTGTCCCTGAAGTACGTCACGCTGGTGCTGCGCGCCGACAACCGAGGCGAAGGCGGCACGCTGGCATTGCTGGAATTGGCGGTGCGGGCACGCGAAGGCAAACTGCGCTGGGTGCTGATCGTGCTGGGGATTTTCGGCGCAGCGCTGTTCTACGGCGACAGCATGATCACGCCCGCCATTTCGGTGCTGTCCGCGCTGGAGGGCATCGGCATTGTGTCGCACACGCTGGATCACTGGGTGGTGCCGATTGCGTTGGTGGTGCTGGTGGTGCTGTTCGCCATCCAGTCGCATGGGACGGGCCTGATGGGTAAGCTGTTCGGTCCGGTGATGCTGGTGTGGTTCGGCACGTTGGCCGCCTTGGGCGGCTGGCAAATCTGGCAGACCCCGGAAGTGCTGGCGGCCTTGAACCCCATGTGGGGCCTGCGCTTTGTCGTCGAATTTCCGCTGATCAGTTTCGTGCTGCTGGGCGCCGTCGTGCTGGCCTTGACCGGCGCCGAGGCGCTGTACGCCGACATGGGCCACTTCGGTCGCCCCGCCATTCGCGGCGCCTGGTTCAGCATGGTGCTGCCGGCCTTGACGCTGTGTTATTTCGGCCAGGGCGCGCTGTTGCTGCGCAACCCCGAGGCGATCCGCAACCCGTTCTTCCTGATGGCGCCGGACTGGGGCCTGGTGCCCTTGGTGGCGCTGGCCACCATCGCCACCATCGTGGCGTCGCAAGCGGTGATTTCGGGTGCGTATTCCGTCACGCGCCAGGCGGTGCAACTGGGCTTTTGGCCGCGCATGCAGATCCTGCATACGTCCGCCGTGGAGAAGGGTCAGATCTATCTGCCGCAGGTCAACGCGCTGCTGCTGTGCGCGGTGCTGGTGCTGGTGCTGCTGTTCCGCAATTCCGACAACCTGGCCGCGGCCTATGGGTTCGCGGTAACGGGCACGATGCTGACGACGTCGGTGCTGGCCTTTGCCGTGCTGCCGCGCGGTACGACGGGCATCAAGCGCATGGCGTGGTTTGGCGTGCTGGGCTTCTTGTTGCTGTTCGACGTGCTGCTGTTTTCGGCCAACGTGTTCAAGATCCATGAAGGCGGCTGGCTGCCGCTGCTGGTGGCCATTGTGGTGTTCACGCTGATGATGACGTGGCGCCGTGGGCGCCGCCTGCTGTCGGACATGCAGCAACGCGATCGGCAGCCGCTGAAGGAATTCATGGAGCAACTGGAGCAATACCCGCCATCGCGGGTGCCAGGCACTGCGATCTTCATGACGATGAATTCCGGCAACGTGCCACCGGCGCTGCTGCACAACCTGAAGCACAACAAGGTGCTGCACGACCACGTGCTGTTCCTGACGATCCTGGTGGCCGACGTGCCGTACATCTCGCCCGAAGAGCGTTTCGTGGTGAACAAGCTGTCATCGTCGAGCTGGACGGCGACCGTGAATTACGGCTTTAAGGAAGACCCGGACGTGCCCGAGGCGCTGCGTCTGGTGGCGGAGGCTTACCTCGAACTGGATCTGGAGCCCATGCGGACGTCGTATTTCCTGTCGCGTCAAACGGTGGTGGCCGCTCGCAAGCCCGCGCTCTGGCGATGGAGGCGCGCCGTGTTTTCCTTCATGGCCCGGAACTCGACGCGCAGCACGAAGTTTTTCAAGATTCCCGCCAACCGCGTGGTGGAAATGGGCATGCAGGTAGAGCTGTAGCGGGCCTATCAGATTCAAGCCCGCTGGCTTCCGTGGCGATGCCGGCGCAATAAAAAACCCCTCGATGACATGCATCGAGGGGTTTTTTGTTGGGGCTGAAGAATTACTTCTTCTTGGCCGCGTCTTTCAGTTGCGGCAGCGACGTACCGCTGGACGCCAGCAAACCGGTCTTCACGTAGGTGAAGAGCTTTTCGCGGGTGTCGACGATGTCGAGGTTGCGCATGGTGAGTTGGCCGATACGGTCGGCCGGCGTGAACGGGGCGTTTTCAACCTTTTCCATCGACAGGCGTTCCGGCGCGTACGTCAGGTTGGCCGATTCTGTGTTCAGCAGCGAATAATCATTGCCGCGACGCAGTTCGATGGTGACCTCGCCGGTGATGGCGCGGGCCACCCAGCGCTGGGCGGTTTCGCGCAGCATGATGGCTTGCGGATCGAACCAGCGGCCCTGGTACAGCAGGCGGCCCAGCTTGCGGCCGTTTTCGCGGTACTGCTCGATGGTGTCTTCGTTGTGGATGCCGGTGACCAGGCGTTCGTAGGCGATGAACAGCAGCGCCAGGCCCGGGGCTTCGTAAATGCCGCGGCTCTTGGCCTCGATGATGCGGTTTTCGATCTGGTCGCTCATGCCCAGGCCGTGACGGCCGCCGATGCGGTTGGCTTCCAGCAGCAGTTCAACCGGGTCGCTGTATTCCACGCCGTTCAGGGCGACCGGCTGGCCTTCTTCGAAGCGCACCGTGACTTCTTCAGCCTTCACGGCCACGTCGTCGCGCCAGAACGCCACGCCCATGATGGGCTTGACGATGCGGATGCCGGAATTCAGTTGTTCCAGGTCTTTGGCTTCGTGGGTGGCGCCCAGCAGGTTGGAATCGGTCGAATAGGCTTTTTCGGCCGACATCTTGTAGTCGAAGCCGGCTTGGCGCATGTATTCGGACATTTCCGAACGGCCGCCCAGTTCGTCGATGAAGCGCTGGTCGAGCCAGGGCTTGTAGATCTTCAGGTCCGGGTTGGTCAACAGGCCGTAGCGGTAGAAGCGCTCGATGTCGTTGCCCTTGAACGTGCTGCCGTCGCCCCAGATATTGACGTCGTCTTCCTTCATGGCGGCCACCAGCATCGTGCCGGTGACGGCACGGCCGATGGGCGTCGTGTTGAAGTAGGTGATGCCGGCGGTCGAGATATGGAAGGCGCCCGATTGCAGGGCGGCAATGCCTTCAGCCACCAACTGCGCGCGGCAGTCGATCAGGCGGGCATTTTCAGCACCGTAGGCCAGGGCCTTGCGGGGGATTTCGTCGTAGTCGGACTCGTCGGGCTGACCCAGGTTGGCCGTGTAGGCGTAGGGAATGGCGCCGTTGTTGCGCATCCACAGCAGGGCTGCGCTGGTGTCGAGACCGCCGGAAAAGGCGATGCCGACCTTCTGGCCGGTAGGAAGGTTCGGGAGGATAGTGGTCATTGTTTGAGGTGAGACGCCAACAGGACTTTGACAAAAGGCTTTGACAGCAGCAAGCCGCCAAACAAGAAAGGGTGCGGGCATTTTAACTCTTTTGCCTGGGGCGGCCAGATGCGGGCGAGCAGGGGGTATCGCGCCGCGCCGAGAGGCGGGCGGCCCGAGCTGCAGGCCCCGGGCGGGGCAGCGCCTGGCGGGCAGTCACGGGCGGGCAGCTCCGGGCGGGCAGCTCCGGGCGGGCAGCCCCGGGCGGGCAGCCCCGGGCGGGTGCTCAGGTCTTCGGCGCGAACAGCTCGGACAATTTCAGTTGCCGGATCAACTGCCCGGTGGCCGTTGCCAGACGCGTGGCGGGCCGATGGCGGGCGCTGGCCAGCACAAGATTGTTGGTGATGGTGGGTGAGCCGATGTCGCAGAGCGCCAGGGCATGCTCGGCGGCCGGGCCGCGCGCGGCCGAGCGCGGAAGAATGGCGTAGGCGTCGCCCTGCGCGGCCAGTTCCACGATGGTCTGCACGGCGTCCACCTCGGCGGCCACCTTCAGGCGCACGCCTTGCGCGCGGCACACGCTTTCGACCAGGGTGCGGATGGCATTGGGCAGGCTGGGCAGCACCAGGGGATAGTCGCCCAACTGCGCCACGGTCACGCGCGCGGGCAGCGGCGGCTGGTGGCCGGCGGCGGCGGCCAGCACCAGGTCTTCGCGGAACAGCGATTCGTAGGCAAGCTGGGGCGAGGGTGCGGGGTCATACAGCAGCGCCAGATCGACCCGGCCGGCCAGCAGCCATTCGCGCACCTGGGCGCTAAGGCCTTCGGCGACCGCAATCGAGGCCTCGGGGAAGCCGCGGCGAAACGCCTGCACAAGCGGCGGCGTCAGCACGCGGGCAATACGCGGGGGCAAGCCGACAACGACCTTGCCGGCAGGCGTGGCGCGCAGCGTTTGCAGGTCTTCCTTGGCGCGCTCGGCCAGGGTCAGCAGGGCGCGCGCATGCTCCAGGAATCGCAAGCCGGCTTCGGTGGGTTCGGCGCCACGGCCGTTGCGGTAGAGCAGGTGCTGGCCAAGCTCCAGCTCCAGCAGGCGCACCTGGCGGCTCAAGGTGGGTTGGGCGACGTCCATCATTTCAGCGGCGCGCGAGAAGCTGCGCCGTTCCGCCACCCTGACGAAGTACTCGATCTGCTTGAGATCCATGGGATATTTGATTGTTCTATATCTGAAATCAAAGATATAGCATTGTTTGTCGCACGGCAATCCGCGACGATGGCGTTCTACCAGCCGTTTTTCCAGCAGGAACCCACTGTGCTCGATTGCCGTCCTCCGCTTGCCTCGCCGTCCCGCCCTCGCCATGCCTTGCCGCCGGGCGCCTGCGATGCGCATTGCCATGTGTTCGGGCCAGCCGACGTGTTCCCGTATGCCGAGGGCCGGTCGTACACGCCGCCTGATGCGCCGTACTCGGCCATGGCCGCGTTGCATGCGCATCTGGGCATCGAGCGCGCGGTGGTGGTGCAGGCCAACTGCCATGGCTCGGACCACGGCGCCTTGCTGGATGCGCTGGCGCAAAGCGGCGGGCGCTATCGCGGCGTGGCCTTGCTGGGGGCGGACGCCACGGCGGCCAGCGTCAAGCTTTTGCATGAAGGCGGCGTGCGCGCCGCGCGTTTCAACTTCGTGCCGCATCTGGGCGGCGCGCCGGACCCGGCCGTGTTTGATCACGTGGTCGCCTTGATCGCGCCGCTGGGCTGGCATCTGTGCCTGCACGTGGACGGGGCAATGTTGCCCGAGCTGTTGCCGCGCTTGCTGGCGCTGCCAGTGCCATTTGTCGTGGACCACATGGGGCGCTTGAAGGCGACCGACGGGCTGGACTCCCCGGCGATGCGGGCCTTGCTTAGCTTGGCCGATGTCCCGCAGGCCTGGGTCAAGGTGTCGGGCATTGACCGTATCGCGTCGGGCAGGCGCCCGTTTGCCGAGGGCATCCCGTTTTTGCGCGCGCTGACCCAGGCCATGCCGGACCGCAGCCTGTGGGGCACGGACTGGCCGCATCCCAACGTGGCGGGCGACATGCCCGACGATGGCGAACTGGTGGACACGTTCTTTGAAGCGTGCCCGGATGCCGGATTGCGCCAGCGGGTGCTGGTGGACAACCCGGCAAGACTGTACGGATTCGTGTAAACGCCAGGCGGCTGCGCGGTAGCTTGGCGGGCAATAAAGATTTCGAGCCATAAAAATTCGATTCAACGAGGAGACATCATGTTCAAGAAAGTACTTTCGGCCGCCGCGCTGAGTTTTGCCGTCTTTGGTGCGGCGCATGCCGACGGCCCCGTCCGCCTGATCGTCGCGTTCCCGCCCGGCGGGCCGGTGGACCTGGTGGGACGCGTGCTGGCCGAGCAGTTGGGCAAAGAGCTCAAGCAGCAGGTCATCGTCGAAAACAAGGCGGGCGCCAACGGCAACATTGCCGCGGCCTATGTGGCCAAGGCGCCGGGCGATGGCTCGGTCCTGTTCCTGACCAGCGTGGGCGCGGTGGCGATCAGCCCGGCGCTGTACAAAGACATGCCCTACGATCCGGCGCGTGACTTCGCCCCGGTCTCGCGGGTGGTGAACAACGCCACGGTGTTCGTGGTGAATCCGTCCAACCCGGCGACGGACGCGGCGGACTTCGTCAAGCGCTCGCAGGCGGCGTCGCAATCGGTGGCGATCGGCTCGTCGGGCATCGGCAGCATTCCGCACCTGACTTTGGAAATGTTCGAAGACGCCAGCAAGGCCAACGTGCTGCACGTGCCGTACAAGGGCGCGGCGCCCGTCATCAACGACGTGATGGGTAACCAGGTGGCCGGCTTCTTCGGCGACGTGCCGGGCCTGATCGGCCATATCCAGGGCGGCAAGCTGAAGCCGCTGGGCATTGCGGCGCCGACCCGCCATCCGCTGCTGCCCGACGTGAAGACATTGGCCGAGCAAGGCATTGCCGGCGTGGAATCCAACAACTGGTATGGCATCGTGGCGCCTGCGTCCACGCCGGCCGCCACCGTCGACAAGCTGAACCAGGCCGTGCGCGCGGCGCTGGGCAATGAAGCGGTGCGCAGCAAGCTGGAGAAATTCGGTGCACAAGCGGCGCCCAGTTCGCCGCAGGAACTGGCCGACCTGATCGCGTCCGACCGCGCCAAGTGGACCGCGCTGATCCAGCGCAAGAACATCCGTCCGGAGTAAGCATGAGCGCCAGCCGAGTTGCGCCCGTAGAGCCGGGCACGCGCCCGGAATTGGCCACGCTGGAGGCGCGCATCAGCGCCGCCCGTGGCCGGATATCGCCGCTGTACCAGGTGTTGCTGAACAGCCCCGCCGTGGTGGAAGGCTGGGAAGCCATGCTGACCGCGATCCGCCAGAAGACGTCGTTGTCACCGCGCCTGCGCGAACTGATCATTTTGCGCGTGGCCACCTTGAACAATGCGCCGTACGAGTTTGACGCGCATGTGCCGCATGCCTTGGCGGGCGGCATGCCGCAGGAAGTGATCGACGCCTTGCGCGCCAACCCGGCGCCTGGCGACGTGCAGGGGCTGGCGCCCGGCGAGGCCGACGTGCTGGCGCTGACCGACGCCATGACGCGCGACATTGAGGTGCCTGACGCGGTATTCGCGCCCGTGCGCGCCCGCTACGATGACGCGCAATTGGTCGAGCTGGCGGCTACGGTGGGCGCGTACAACATGGTGTCGCGCTTTCTGGTGGCGTTGCGCGTCGGGCATTGAAAGGAGAAGACTGTGCAGGAAATGCAGCAAGAGGTATTGCTGGTGTCGTTCGGTGAACGCTTTGACAACACGCGCGCGGCCGACATGGCCCGGCGTTTGACCACGGGCCTGGACGGCGTGCGCGTCAATGCGTTCGCCGCGCTGGAAGAAGAAGATACCTACGTGTATTTGCATGGCCCGGTGGCCGCGCTGCCGGAACTCCAGGCGCGCCTGGCCGAGCACTTTCCAGGCGCCCGGGCGCGTGTGTTGCATCAGACCCTGGACTTGGCCGGCGCTTCCGCCGGCCAGGACGCGCCGTGGCACTACATCGTTGAAACCGATGTGCTGCCCGAGGCCGAGGCGGACTTGAACGCCTGGTACGACCAGGAACATTTGCCCGGCCTGGCGTCGGTGCCGGGCACGGTGCGCGCGATGCGCTACGAATGCCGAGATGAATCGCCGCGTTACCTGGCCTGCTACGACCTGCACACCCGCGAAACCTTCGGCAGCCCGCCGTGGCTGGCCGTGCGCGCCACGGACTGGAGCAGCCGCGTGCGGCCATCGTTTCGCAATACGCGCCGCACGATGTTCAAGAAAATCCTGTAAGGGCCCGTCGTGGTGCCGGCAAGGAGACATGATGATGAAGCGACTGTTGAACGGCCTGACGATCACCTGCGCGTTCGCCGCGGTGTCGCCGGCGCTGGCCGATGCGCCCACGCGTGTCAACGTACTGGTGGGCAACGGCGCCACCATCGAAGTGCTGGGTCAAGGTTAGGGGCCCGCGTGGTGATCGTGGCGGCCGCGGCGAAGCAGTATCTCGAGGGCTTGAGCGAACACGTGGATCGCCGATTTGTCGCTGCCTGACGCCAAGCGCTTGACGTCCATAGGGGCGGTTATTTGCGCTGGATGATGGGTTGCGCGCGATCGGGGGTGGCTCTGTGGCCGCTACCGGTGCGCGCTTCACCCATCCTACGGTCACCGGTGCGCGGTTCACCCATCCAACGGGTCATCGGTGCGCGGTTCACCCATGCAAGGCGTGAACCGCCGCGCGGGTCACACTTGGCCGAGTAGCAGGAATTCCATCAGTGCTTTTTGCACGTGCAGGCGGTTTTCGGCTTCGTCCCAGACCACGCTTTGCGGGCCGTCGATGACTTCACCGGTGACTTCTTCGCCACGGTGGGCCGGCAGGCAGTGCATGAAGACGGCTTGGGGGTCGGCGGTGGCCATCATTTCGGCGTCCACGCACCAGTCGGCAAACGCGGCGCGGCGCTCGTCGTTTTCGGCTTCGTAGCCCATGCTGGTCCAGACGTCGGTCGTGACCAGGTGCGCGCCCTGGCAGGCCTCCATGGGGTCCTTGAACTGGCGCAGCACCTTGTCGGAAGGCGTGCCGATGCGGGACGCTTCAAGTTCGTAGCCGGCGGGCGTGGACACATGCAACGTAAAGCCCAGCATCTCGGCCGCGTGCAGCCAGGTGTACGCCATGTTGTTGGCGTCGCCCACCCAGGCCACCGTCTTGCCCGCAATGGGGCCGCGATGTTCGATGTAGGTGAAGATGTCGGCCAGGATCTGGCAGGGGTGGAATTCGTTGGTCAGGCCGTTGATGACGGGCACGCGCGAGTGCGACGCGAAGCGCTCGATGCGGGTCTGCTCGAACGTGCGGATCATGACGATGTCGACCATGCGCGAGATGACGCGCGCCGTGTCTTCGATGGGTTCAGAGCGGCCCAGTTGCGAGTCATTCGAGGTCAGGTTGATGACCGACCCACCCATTTGGTACATGCCCGCTTCGAACGAGACGCGGGTCCGGGTGCTGGCTTTTTCGAACACCATCGCCAGGGTGCGATCGTGCAGCGGCATGTGGGGTTCGTAGCGCTTGAACTTTTCCTTGATGATGCGAGCGCGGTCCAGCACGTAGGCGATTTCCGCGGGCGAGAAGTCCTTGAACTGAAGAAAATGCCGCAACGGGCCGTTTTGAGTCGTGGGAGGAGTCATGGTGTTGTCGCAGGTCATTGAGCCCGGCCCGGCTCATGGCCGGGTCGGGACAGGGATGATGAATGTTCGGCCAGAAAGTGTTGGATGAGCGGGACCAGGGTGGCGACGATCTGGTCCGCCTCTTGCTTGTTCAGGATCAGCGGGGGCAGCAGGCGCACGACGCGGTCGCGGGTGACGTTGATGAGCAGGCCAGCTTCCATCGCGCGCAGCGCCAGCACGCCGCAGGGACGCGCCAGTTCAATGCCCAGCATCAGGCCACGGCCACGCACCTCGGTCACGCCGGCGGTGCCCGCCAGGGCGCTGGCAAGCGCGTTCTGCAAATAGCTGCCCACGGTGTGGGCGTTGTCCAGCAGCTTGTCGGTTTCCAGCGTGTTCAGCACGGCCAGGCCGGCCGCGCACACCAAGGGCCCGCCGCCGAAGGTGGTGCCGTGGCTGCCCGGCGTGAAGACGCCCGCCGCGGGGCCGGCCGCCAGCATCGCGCCGATGGGCACGCCGCCCGCCAGGCCCTTGGCCAGCGTCATGACGTCGGGCTTGATATCGGCCCATTGGTGCGCGAACCATTTACCGGTGCGCCCGATGCCGGATTGCACTTCGTCGATCATCAGCAGCCAGCCGCGTTCGGTGCAAAGTTGGCGCAGGGCTTGCAGGTACGTGATGTCGGACGGGCGGATGCCGCCTTCGCCCTGCAGCACTTCCAGCAGCACCGCCGTGGTGCTTGGTTCGGCGTCGCCGGCCGCGCGCACGGCGGCCAGGTCGTTGTAGGGCACCTGAATGAAACCGGTGGGCAGCGGTTCGAAGCCCTTGCGCGCCTTCTCGCTGCCCGTGGCCGCCAGCGTGGCCAGCGTGCGGCCATGCCAGGACGAGTCCATGGTGATGATGTGGGCGTGCCTGTTGCCGCGCTGGTAGGCGTAATAGCGCGCCAGCTTGATGGCGGCTTCGTTCGCTTCCGATCCGCTATTGCAGAACGCCACTTCCCGCATGCCGGACAGGGCCGTCAAGCGGGCGGCCAGCGCCTCTTGCAGGGGAATTTCGTAGATGTTGGACGTGTGGATGACGCGCGCGGCTTGCTCGCTGATGGCGGCCACCAGCTTCGGATGCGCGTGGCCCAGGCAGGAAACGCCAATGCCGGCCAGTGCGTCCAGGTATTTGCGCCCATTTGCATCCCACAGCCATACGCCCTGGCCGTGCGAAAACGCAACCGGCAGGCGAGCGTAGATATTGGCCAGAGGCGAGGTCATTGCGGATCCTCCTGGGGGATGACCAAAAAGCCGGTCCTTGATTCGATGTATCCCCAGGCGAAAGCGGGGCGGGATCGGCTTTTGGAAGAGAGCAAAGGATCAATCATATACAATTCGCGGCGCAGGGCGCATGTTTGATCACGCCGAAGATCCGGCTTTCGTGAAAGGCGCGCTGTAGTGAAGAACTCATGGCAACTAGCGTCAGACAATTCGTAATTCATGGCGTTACCGAAAGCGGTAGCCGATTCCGCCCCAGCGATTGGGCGGAGCGGCTCGCTGGCGTAATGGCTCAGTTCCGGCCCGCCGGCTGTGCCGGTAACCACCTCACTTATTCGCCTTATGTGCTGCCCGTCGTCATCGACGGCGTGCGCGGAATCGTGGTCGACTTGCGTTTGCGCGACCTGGAACCGTTGGCGTACAAGTTCGTGGTGGATTTCGCTCGTGACAACAACCTCAAGACGGAAGAACGCGAAATCTAAGCCCCAGAACGAAAAAGCGCCCCCACCGGGCGCTTTTCTCATTCGTGGGGAAAGCGGCACGCCCATCGGGCGGGCTTGAGGCTACGCCGCGCATCCGTGCTCACGTGCCGTAGCGATCCAGGATCTTGCGGATATCGCGCACGCCCGAACCGTCGGTGCTTAGCAACGCCCGCGCAGTGACGGATTCCAGGTGGTGTTCAAGCAGATGCAGCACGTGCTTTTCGTCACGCGCGCGCAGGCCTTCCACAATTTCCATATGTTCGCTGACCGCGCATTCGCTGGAATGCGGCCGCCCGTAAAGCGCCAGGATCAGCGAGCAGCGCGACACGATTTCGTTCACGTAGCGGGCATAAACCGCGTTGCCCGATAGTTCGGCCATCAGGATGTGGAATTCGCCCGACAGCCGGATGGATTCATTCGTGCTGTTGCGTTTTCGGGCCGTTTCCTCTTCCTCGACATGCCGGGCCAGGCGCGTCAGTCCGGCTTCGGTGATGTGCTGCACCAGCCGCCGCGCAACGTCGCGTTCCAGGCAGCGGCGCGCCTCGAAGATGTCGTGTGCTTCTTCCAGGCTGGGGCGCGCCACCGCCGCGCCGCGATTGGGGCGCAGGTCTACCAGGCCTTCACTGAACAAGCGCGTCAACACACCGCGGACGATGGTGCGGCTGACGCCGAAGCGTTCACCGATGATGTCTTCGGGCAGCTTGTCGCCGGGCAGCAAGGCCTGTTCGATGATGGCGCGGCGCAAGTTTATGTATACGATTTCGCTGCGATTTACGTCTTTCTTCGGGGGCTCGTTGGCCGGTGGCGCGAGAGTTTTCATCTTCTTCCTTGGCTCCTGGGCTCGCGCGTTTTTTTGTAATGCTTAGGGGCCACGGAAGCTGCGGCACCTCGCTGCGCGGGGCGTAGGCAAGCATATTACAACGCCGATAAGGGTTAGCGATAGCTTGAAGCCTGGCATGATGCGGGTACATTGTCGGCATAAATCGTATACAAACATTTATACAAAATGGCCAGTTAAAAGTTGTTCAAGTTTCACGTTTCGTATACAAACTTGCCGAGGTTTGTTTAATGCCAGCCATGCCCGACGCCGTATCCCTGGACCGGCCCGCCTTCTCGCCGTACCGCCTGCTGGTGGTCAACGGCAACACCACGTCCAGCCTGACAGACCGCCTTGCCGCGCAAGCAGACAGCTTTCTTGGCGGCGCTGCGCACATACACGCTGTCACCGCTGTGTTCGGCCCGCCCTATATCGCCAGCCGTGTCGAGGCCGCGGTGGCCGCCCATGCGGTGCTGGAAACCGTGGAGCGTGAAGTGGCCCAGGCCGACGCGCCCTTTGACGCCTGCCTGCTGGCCTGTTTTGGCGAACCCGGGATTGGCGCGGTGCGCGAATGCCTGACCGTGCCCGTCGTCGGCATGGCCGAGGCGTCCATCATGGCCGCCATGCAGCGCGGTGACCGCTACGCCATCGTCACGGTCGGCCAGCGCTGGCCGGGCATGTTGCGTGAACAGATCCGCCAGCTTGGGCTGGAAGCCCGATGCGCCGCCATCATCGCCTTGCCCGGCAATGCGCTGGACTACGTGTCGCAAACGCCCGAGTCGGCGGCCCAGGTCAGCCTGGCGCTGGACGCCGCCGTGGCGCAAGGCGCCGACGTGATCATCGTTGCGGGCGCCGCGCTGGCGGGTTATCTGCCGGTGCTGACGCGCCGGCCCGCCGTGCCGATCATCGATTCCTACCGCGCCGCGCTGGCGCAGGTGTTGGCCCTGGCATCGCTGGACCGGGTGCAACGCCAGTGCGCATGGACCTGATCCGCCGTTCTGGCACCACCGCGATGCCCGTGGCGCCAGGCCAAGGCTGATGGCAAGCCACAGACCGCAAACCACAACCACAAACCGATAGACAAGGGAGAGTTGCAGCCATGAAGACGTTGCTTAAATGGACCGCCGGCGCCGTGATCGCGCTGTCGGCCATCACCGGGGCTTCGGCCGCCAATACGCTGAAGTGGGGCGCCGCGCGCGACCTGGATTCGCTGGACCCGTATTCCTACGGCAGCACCTTCAATCTGGCGTTTTTGAACCATGTATACGAAGCGCTGATCCGCTACGACGACAAGTTCAACATCACCCCCGCGCTGGCCGAATCCTGGGAGGCCACGTCGCCCACCGTGCTGCGCTTCAAGCTGCGCCAGGGCGTGAAGTTCCACAACGGCGCGCCGTTCACGGCGGACGATGTCGTGGCCTCGATGACCCGCGTGTCCGACGCCGCCTCGCCCCTGAAGGGCAACCTGCCCGCCTTCAAGGCCGTGCGCAAGGTGGACGACTACACCGTCGACATCGAAATGACGCATCCGTACCCGTTGATGCTGAACGACCTGACCAACATCTTCATCTTCAACCGCCAGTGGCTGGTGGACAACAACAGCACCAAGCCGACCGATGCCGCCAAGAACATCGAAGGCTACGCCACGCACCACGCCAATGGCACCGGCCCGTTCAAGGTGGAGTCGTACCGGCCCGATACGCGCACCGTGCTGGTCGTCAACAAAGACTGGTGGGACAAGCCCCGCCACAACCTGGACCGCATTGAATTCACGCCCATCGCGTCCGCGCCGACGCGCGTGGCGGCGCTGCTGTCGGGTGACATCAACTTTACCGAAAACGCGCCCTTGCAGGATCTGGACCGCCTGCGCGCGGCGCCCAATGTAAAGGTGCTGGCCGCCACCGAACTGCGCACGCTGTACTTCGGCTTCAACCTGGGCGACAAGCTCGTCGGGTCGAACATCACCGACAAGAATCCGTTGAAAGACATACGCGTGCGTCAGGCCTTGTACATGGCCCTGTCGCCTGACCTGCTGCAAAAGCGCGTGATGCGCGGCCTGTCGCGCACCACGGGCGCGCTGGTTGCGCCGTCCATTCCCGGTTACGAGGCCAAGCAGGAAACGCGCCTGCCGTTTGACGCGACCAAGGCGAAGGCGCTGCTGGCCGAAGCGGGCTATCCCAACGGCTTCACCGTGTCGTTGCTGTGTTCCAACGACATGTTCGTGAACGAGGAGGAACTGTGCCAGGCGGCGGCGTCGATGTGGGCGCGGATCGGCGTGAAGGCCTCTCTGGCCAGCGGGCCCCGGTCGTTGCAGAACCCCAAGCGCTCGCGCGGCGAGTTCGACATCACCATCCATGGCTGGGCCAACGAGCCGCAGATCGATGCGCTGTCGATCCTGCTGCAAGTGATGCATAGCCGCACCGGCCCCGCCGGCGTTTTCAACTGGGGGCAGTGGGGCGACGCCGCGCTGGACGACAAGATCGACGCGGCCGCGGCCGAGATGGACCGCGCCAAGCGCATCCAGATGATGGCCGACGCCTTGCAGACCCTGCATGACGATGTGCGCTTCCTGCCCTTGCACCAGCAGCCCATGGCCTGGGCCGTGGGCGACAAGGTGGGCGACGTGCTGCAAATGCCGGACAACAAAGCGCGCCTGTGGACCGTGCGCATGCAGTAGCACATTCAGGGGGAACGCCACGCGCCGCGATGGGCGTGGCGTTCCAGAGTCCGACATCCGGTCTGGGAGCCGCACATGCTGGCATTCATTGTTAGACGGGTCTTCAACGCGGCTGGCGTGATGCTGGCGGTGGCGTTGCTGGCCTTCGTGATCTTCCGTTTTGTCGGCGACCCCGTCGACATGATGCTCAATGAGCAAGCCTCGCAGACGCAGCGCGACGAACTGCGCGAGCGCCTGGGGCTGAACGCCTCGATGGGTATGCAGTACGTCAACTTCGTCACCAACGCGGTGCAGGGCGAATTCGGCATTTCGTACCGCAACCAGCAAGACGTGTTCGCACTGGTGGCAGAACGCTTTCCCGCCACGTTCGAACTGGTGATGATGGCCACGCTGCTGTCGCTCGTGATTGGCGTGCCGCTGGGCGTGCTCACCGCCATCTACCGCAAGTCGCGCCTGGCGCAGGCCTTGCAGTTCGTGTCCATCCTGGGCATTTCGCTGCCCAGCTTCGTGGTGGGCATCATGCTGATCCTGGTCTTCTCGGTGCAGTTGGGCTGGTTGCCCGGCTTTGGGCGGGGCGAGACGGTAAAGATCGGCTGGTGGTCCACCGGCTTGCTGACGCCGTCGGGCCGCGCCGCGCTGGTGCTGCCGTCCATCACCCTGGCGCTGTTCCAGATCACGCTGATCATGCGGCTGGTGCGGGCCGAGATGCTGGAAACGCTGCGCACGGAATTCATCAAGTTCGCCCGCGCCCGAGGTTTGCCCGACCGCGTAGTGCACTTTCGGCTGGCGCTGCGCAATTGCCTGATGCCCGTCATCACGGTCACGGGCATGCAGATCGGCAACCTGATCGCCTTCGCGCTCATCACGGAAACCGTGTTCCAGTGGCCCGGCATGGGGCTGCTGTTCATTCAATCGGTCATGTTCGTGGACATTCCCGTCATGGCCGCCTATCTGGTGATCGTGTCTTTCATCTTCGTGACCCTGAACACGTTGGTGGACATGATGTATGGCGTGGTTGACCCCCGCCTGCGCAGCCAGCACGTCAAAGGAGGCGGCAATGCTCACTAACCCCTTTTCGGGCGGCACGCAGAGCCGGATGTCCCGCTTTCTGCAAAGCGACTTGTGGTGGAGCCTGCGCAATGATTATGTGGCGATGGGGGCGGGCATCGTGCTCCTGGCCGTGGTGTTGCTGGCGGTGTTCGCGCCCTGGATCGCGCCGCAGAACCCCTACGACCTGGCGCAACTGGACCTGCTGAACGCCGAACTGCCGCCGCTCTGGGTGGAAGGCGCCGACCCGCAATTCCTGCTGGGCACCGACACGCAAGGCCGCGACGTATGGTCGGCCATTCTGTATGGCTCGCGCATGTCGCTTGCCATCGGGCTGGCCACCGTGGTGCTGTCCTTGGCGATCGGGCTGCTGGTGGGGCTGGCGGCCGGCTATTTCGGCGGCTGGATCGACAACGCGCTGATGCGGGTGGGCGACACGCTGCTTAGCATTCCCACGATTCTTGTCGCCATTCTGGTGACGGCGGTGTTCCGCCAATTGCTGCCACCCGGCCTGCGCGAAACGCTGTCGGCGGTGATTCTCATCCTGGCCATCTCCATGACCAACTGGGTGCAGTACGCCCGCACGGTGCGCGCGTCGGCGCTGGTGGAACGCGGCAAGGAATACGTGCAGGCAGCGCGGCTGATCCGGGTCAGCCCGTTGCGCATCATGCTGACGCACATCCTGCCCAACACGCTGACCCCCGTGATGGTGACGGCCACGCTGAACCTGGGGCTGGCGGTGTTGATCGAGGCCACGCTGAGCTTTCTGGGCGTGGGCATGCCGCCGACCGAGCCGTCGCTGGGCACGCTGATCCGCCTGGGCAACCAGTTTCTTTTTTCGGGGCAGTGGTGGGTGGTGGTTTTCCCCGCGTTGTATTTAAGCCTGATCGTGCTGGTGGTGAACCTGCTTGGCGATTGGCTGCGCGATGCGCTCAACCCCCGTCTGCGCTGAAGGCGCATCTTCAATAGAGGTCAAGCATGGAAAACGCAACGCTGTACACCCAGGTCCGCCCCGCCGGTGGGGAGCTCACCACGGTGCTGGTGCGCGATGGCCGCATCCAGGCGCTGGGAGGCGCGGCGCCCGAGGGTGCCGCGGTGGTGGACGGGGGCGGCGCACTGATGCTGCCGGGGCTGATTGACGCCCACGCGCATCTGGACAAGACGATGTACGGCATGCCCTGGTACCGCAACGATGTCGGCCCGAGGCTCATCGACAAGATCGAGAACGAACGCGCCGAAAAAAAACGCCTGGGCATTGACCCGTACCGGCAATCGGCGCGCCAGATCGTGATGTCGATTGCGGATGGCACCAGCCACATCCGCAGCCATGTGGACGTGGACACCGACATTGGCCTGGCCGCCATTGAAGGCGTGATGCGCGCCCGCGAGCAATACCGCGACCAGATCGACGTGGAACTGGTGGCGTTTCCGCAAAGCGGCCTGTTGATCCGGCCGGGCACGCTGGAACTCATGGACGAAGCCCTGCGCATGGGGGCGGAGGTGGTGGGCGGGCTGGACCCGGCAGGCATGGACCGCGATCCCAAGGGCCATCTGGACGCCATCTTTGCCCTGGCCGACAAGCACGGCAAGCCCATCGACATCCACCTGCACGAATCGGGCGAGCTGGGCGCGTTTTCGATGCAGATGACCATCGACCGCGTGCTGGCGCTGGGCATGCAGGGCAAGGTCACCCTGTCGCACTCGTTCTGTCTGGGCATGCCCGACACGCAGGCGGTTCAGGCGCTGACGGATGGGCTCTTGCAAGCGGGCATACACATCATGACGACGGGTTCGGCGTCGCGTCCCGTGCCCAACGTGGCGCGGCTGCGCGCGGCCGGCGTCACCGTCTGTACCGGCAACGACGGCATGCGCGATACCTGGGGGCCCTACGGCAAGCCGGACATGCTGGAACGCACGATGCTGGTGGGCCTGCGCAACAACTTCCGCCGTGACGACGAACTGGCGATGGCGCTGGACGTGGCCACCTACGGCAATGCGCGTGTGATGAAGCTGGCCGACTACGGCCTGGCGCCGGGCTGCCACGCCGACTTCGTGCTGGTGGACGCCGAAACCGTGGCCGAAGCCATTGTGGCGCGGCCGCTGCGCAAGCTGGTCGTCAAGCGTGGCCGCGTCGTAGCGCGCGATGGGCACGCCTTGGTGAGCGCGCCGTGATGCGCGCCGCCGAAGGCCCCATCCTGCTTACCGCCCGCTGGGTGGTGGGCCACGAAAACGGGCGGCACTGCCTGTACGAAAACGGCGAGCTCGTCTTTGAAGGCGATCGCATCGTGTATGTGGGCCACCACTATCCCGGGGCCGTCGCGCGCCGCCATGACTACGGCCGCGCGGTGATCGGGCCCGGCTTCGTGGACCTGGACGCCTTGTCGGACCTGGACACGACCATCCTGGGTTTCGACAATTCCCCCGCTTGGCAAAAGGGCCGTATCTGGCCCGAGACCTATATGAAGCAGGGGCCGTACGAGATGGTCTCGGCCGCCGAACTGGCGTTCCAGAAGCGCTATGCCTTCGCGCAGTTGATCCGCAACGGCATCACCACGGCCTTGCCCATCGCCTCGCTGTTCTACCGGGTCTGGGGCGAAACCCGCGACGAGTTCCTGTCGGCCGCCAACGCGGCGGGGGAACTGGGCCTGCGTGTCTACCTGGGGCCGGCCTACCGCAGCGGGCACACCTATGTGGATGTCGAGGGCAAGATCCGCTGCCATTACGACGAAGCGCGCGGCATGGCCGGGCTGGCCGAGGCGCTGGCGTTTTGCGACGAGATCGATGACCGATATCTTGGCCGCTATAACGGCCGCATCCGCGCGATGCTGGCGCCCGACCGCGTCGAAACCTGTACGCCGGACCTGCTGCGTGCATCGGCCGCCGCCGCGCGCGAACGCGAACTCCCGATCCGGCTGCACTGCTGCCAGTCACGCCTGGAATACGACCTGGTGCTGGAGCAGCACGGCATGAGCCCGCCGGAATGGTTGCAAAGCCTGGGCTTTCTATCGCCACGTGCCTTGCTGCCGCACGGCACGTATGTATCCGGCTCACGCCATATTTCGCGCCCGGGCCGCGATCTTGAAATCATCCGCGACGCGGGCGCCAGCATCGTGCATTGCCCGCTGGTGTCCGCGCGCCATGGCGCGGCGCTTGCGTCGTTCGCAAGCTATCGCAAGCTGGGCGTCAACATCGGCATGGGCACCGACACCTGGCCGCCCGACATGGTGCAGAACATGCAGGTGGGCATGATGCTGTGCCGGGTGGCGGAAGGGGCCACCGAGGCGGTGCGCGCCGAAGACTATTACGACGCGGCCACGGTCGGCGGCGCCGATGCGCTGGGCCGCCCGGACCTGGGCCGCCTGGCCGTGGGCGCCAAGGCCGATATCGTCGTCTTTGATTTTTCGCACGATCGCAATGGCCAGATGATCGACCCGATCCAGACCCTGATGATCAGCGGCAGCGGCCGTGATGTGTCCCAGGTCATCATCGACGGGCGCTTCGTCATGGTGGATGGCCGCATCCCCGGCTTTGACGCCCGCCTGGCGCAAGAGCAGGCGCAGTCGCAGTTCGACGGCCTGGTGGCGCGCTACCCCGACCGCACCTGGGGGCATCCCCCGGTCGAACAGATTTTTTCTTCCAGCTATCCGCGTCCCGCAAGGAGCCCGTCATGATGGCAGTCGTACCCAACACCGCGCCGCCGCCCGCCGCCGTTCCGACCTTGTCGGTGCGTGGCCTGTCGGTTGAATTTCCCACACGCCACGGCACGCTGGTGGCCACGCGCGACATCAGCTTCGATATCCAGCCCGGTGAAATCCTGGGCATGGTGGGCGAGTCCGGCGCGGGCAAGTCCCTGACCGGCATGGCGGTGATTGGCCTGCTGGAGCCGCCCGGCCGCTTGGGCGCGGGTGAAATCCATCTGGCCGGCAAGCGCATCGACAACCTGCCGGCCAAGGCGCGCCAGCGTTTGCGCGGCAAAGAGATTGGCGCGATTTTCCAGGACCCGCTGACCAGCCTGCACCCGCTGTTCACCGTGGGCGACCAGTTGGTTGAAACCATTCGCCACCACGACAAGGGCTCCGCCACGGCCGCCCGTGCCCGCGCGCTTGAACTCTTGCAGGCCGTGGGCATACCTGCGGCCGACAAGCGCATAGACCACTATCCGCATCAGTTTTCCGGCGGCATGCGGCAACGGGTGGTCATCGCGCTGGCCTTGGCGGCGCGCCCCGCGCTGATCATCGCTGACGAACCCACCACCGCGCTGGATGTGTCGGTGCAGGCGCAGATCACCGCGCTGCTGCGCCGGCTGTGCCGCGAGCAGGGCACGGCCGTGCTGCTGGTCACGCACGACATGGGGGTGATTGCCGAAACCGCGGATCGCGTGGCGGTGATGTACGCGGGCCGCATTGTAGAGATCGGCCCGGTGCTGGACGTGCTGCGCCGCCCGGGCCACCCGTACACGCAGGGCTTGATGAATGCCATCCCCGGCCTGCGCCACCGCGCGGCCCGCTTGAACCAGATCGACGGCGCCATGCCGCGCCTGCACGCCATGCCCACTGGTTGTGCGTTCCACCCGCGTTGCGCGCAGGCGGGGCCGCGCTGCGCCCAGACTCGCCCGCCCTTGGCGGCATCGCCCTCGGGCGCCACTGTCAGCGCTTGCTGGCTGCATCAGGAAGGAGTGGCTCATGCCGCGTAACGACGATGTGCTGCTGCGGGCCGACGACCTGGCCTGCTGGTTCGATGTGTCGCCGCCCTGGCTGGAACGCACGCTGTCGCGCCAACCCGAGCAAACGCTGAAGGCGGTGGATGGGGTGTCCCTGGCGGTGCCGAGAGGCACCACCTTGAGCATCGTGGGCGAATCCGGCTGCGGTAAATCCACGCTGGCCAAGCTGTTGGTGGGCCTGGTCGCGCCCACGCGCGGCAAGCTGGAATATGGCCGCAACCGGTTGGGCGGCGTACTGCATCCGCAAATGATCTTCCAGGATCTCTATGCCAGCCTGAACCCACGCTGGCGCGTCGGCAACATCGTGGCCGAGCCCATCATCACGCTGGGCTTGCGGCAAACGCCGGCGGATACGCGCCGCCGCGTGGATGAATTGCTGGAACTGGTGGGCCTGTCCGCCAGCGACGCGGGCCGTTTTCCGCATGAGTTCTCGGGCGGACAGCGGCAACGGATTTCCATCGCGCGCGCGCTGGCGACCGAGGCGGAATTCCTCGTCTGCGACGAGCCAACGTCCGCGTTGGACGTGTCGGTGCAGGCGCAGATCCTGAACCTGATGGGTGATCTGCAAAAGGAATTCGGGCTGACGTATGTGTTCATCAGCCACAACCTGTCGGTGGTGCGTCACGTGTCCGACAGCGTGGCGGTGATGTATCTGGGCAGGATCGTGGAACAGGCCGCGGCGGATCAGTTATTTGAATCCCCCCAGCATCCGTACACGCGCATGCTGCTGGATACGATTCCCGACCTGGAAGACCCCCGGCGCGACCGCGAGCCCATGGGCGGCGAAGTGCCCAACCCGATCCAGCCGCCTTCGGGGTGTACGTTTCACCCGCGTTGTCCCGAGGCCAGGGATGAATGCCGGGTGGAGGTGCCCGAGGTCAGCCGGGTGGCGGGGCGCCAACTGCGCTGCCACGCGGTGCGATGGGAACGGGCGGTGGCGGCCTAGGGACGGGCATCGGGTGGCGCCAGGCCACCCGATACGCCATCGCCGACTATTTCGCGTAGACCATATCCCGCAGGCCCAACGACAAGCCGGGCCAGTACGTGATCACCAGCAGGCAGACGATCACCACCCCCACAAACGGAATCAGCGGTTTGATCAGGCGTTCAAGCGGCAGCTTGGCCACCGCCGACGCCGCGAACAGGTTCACCCCGAATGGCGGCGTGATCATGCCCAGCGCCAGGTTGACCACCATGATGATGCCGAAGTGCACCGGCTCCACGCCGAACTTCAAGGCCACCGGCAACAGCAAGGGCGCCAGCACCACGATGGACGCGGACGTTTCGATGAACATCCCGATCAGGAACAGCGCCACGTTCATGCCCATCAGGAACGTGAACTTCGTTTCGAAGATGTGCGACAGCCACGTGCCCAGCGCATCGGGTACGCCCGCGCGGTTGAGCAGGAAGCTGAACACGCCGGCATTCGCGATCACGAACATGATCACGGCGGTGGACACCACCGATTTGTGCAGCGTCACGGACAGTTGCTTGAAGCTCAGGCGGCGGTAGATGAACTTGCCCACCACCACCGCATACACCACCGCCACCACTGAGGCTTCGGTGGGCGTGAACACGCCGCCGTAGATGCCGCCCAGGATGATGGCGGGCATCATCAGCGCCAGCCAGGCGTTCTTCAGCGCCGGCCACAGCGGCAGGCGGCCTTCGCCGTCGCGCTTGCCCAGGTTGTTGCGCTTGGCGTAGAACCACACGTAGAACATCAGCGCCAGGCCGATCAGGATGCCCGGCATCACGCCGGCAATGAAGAGCTCGCCGGTCGACGTGTCGGTGGACACGGCGTACAGAATCATCGGAATCGACGGCGGGATGATCACGCCCAGTTCCGCCGCGCTGGCCTGTAGCGACGCAGCGAACGGGGCAGGGTAGCCGTGGCGGACCATCGCGGGGATCAGGATCGCGCCCACGGCAAACGTCGTGGCTACGCTGGAGCCGGCTACCGCCGCGAAGATCATGCAGGTCAGCACGCAGGTGCAGGCCAGGCCGCCCTGGATGCCGCCTACCACGCTCTTGGCAAATTCCACCATGCGTTCGGAAATGCCGCCGGCTTCCATCAGGTTGCCGGCCAGGATGAAGAAGGGAATGGCGACCAGTGGGTACTTGTCCAGCGCGGCGTACAGCTGCTGCGCGACAACCACCCAAGGCAGGCCGGAACTGCCAACCCCCGCCAGGCTGGCCAGGCCGATCGACACGGCGACCGGTACGGACAGCCCGAAGAAGATCAGCATCGAGACAATCATTAATTGGGACATGGCGATTTCTGCTGCGTAGGTTCGTTGGGGGCGGCTTAGCCTTGTGCGTCGTTGCGCACCGGCACGTCGTCTTCTTCGCCCGCGCACAAGCGAGCCAGCACGGCGATGGCGGCAAGCGTCGCGCCAACGGGGATCGCCAGATAGATCCACGAAATCGAGATATCCAGGCTGGGCACGTTCTGGAAGCGCACCCGATAGGTCATGTTGCCGCCGATCCAGGCCAGAAAGCCCAGGAAGCTGGCGCAGATCAGCCCGATCACGGTTTCAAGTACACGCCGCTTGGTGCCGCCCAACAAGTTGCGCAGCAGCTCGACGCTGATCATCGCGCCATGGCGAAAGGCCAGCGCCACGCCCAGCAGCACGGTCCAGATCAGGAGGGCGCGGGTCAGCACCTCGCTCCAGTCGGCGGGCGATTGCAGGATGAAGCGGGCAATGACCTGGTAGAAGGCGGCGGCCGCGGCGGCCACCATCAGAAGTTGGGCAAGGACCGAGACCAGCTTGAACAGGCCGCGGTCGAAAGCGCAAAGCAAACGCATGATGAATCCCGATAGCGATGGGCGCATAGGATGGAAAACGGCAAGCGGCGGGATCGGGATCCCGCCGCTCAAGGCGGTATGCCCCGTGGGGGCAGCGCCGGCTTACTTGGTGTCGCGGATCGCGTCGATCAGCTTCTTGTCGAACTTCTTGTAGTACTCGGGATAGGCGGGTTCGACGGCGGCGGCAAACGCGGCGCGATCCACCTCGGTCACCTGCATGCCTTCCTTCTTCAACTGCTCGACACCGGTCTTCTCGATGTTGTCCACGTAGGCGCGCATGGCCATGGCGGATTCCTTGCCGGCCTTGTCGAAGTTGGCCTTGTCGGCGGCCGACAGGCCTTCATAGACGTTGGCCGACATCAGCACCAGTGCCGGGCCGTACACGTGGCCGGTCAAGGACAGGTATTTTTGCAGTTGCGACAGCTTGGCCGACGTGATCACCGACAGCGGGTTTTCCTGGCCGTCGATGGTGCCTTGCTGCAAGGCGGTGGCGACTTCAGGCCAGGCCATGGGGGTGGGCAGGATGCCGATCTGGCGGAACGCCGTGATGTGGATGGGGTTTTCCGTGGTGCGGATCTTCAGGCCCTTGGCGTCAGCCGGGGTCTTGACCGGACGCACGTTATTGGTCAGGTGGCGAAAGCCTTGCTCGCCCCAGGCCAGGGCGATGATGCCGCGGCTGGGAAACTTGGCCAGCATGTCCTGGCCGATCTTGCTGTCCAGCACGGCGCGGGCGTGGTGCAGGTCGCGCAGCAGGAAGGGGATATCGAAAACCCCCGTCTCGGGAACAAAATTCAGGGTGGCGCCGGTCGAAACGATGGCCAGGTCGATCGTGCCGATCTGCAGGCCTTCGATCACTTCGCGTTCGCCGCCCAGCGCGCTGTTGGCGAATTGCTGTACTTTGTACTTCCCGTTCGTGGACGCTTCGATGGACTTGGCCAAGGCGTCGGCACCGGCGCCATAGTGCGACGAGGTCGACAGGGCGTAGGCCATCTTCAAGGTGGTTTGGGCTGCCGAGGGCAGGGATGTGGCGGCCGCGCAGGCGGCCAGAACCGTGGCCGCAAGCCAGGATTTACGCATTGTCTTCTCCGGTATTAGGTATCTTTAGGGGCGGCGTTGCCTCCCGCCCCGGGATGATATCGGGATTCGGACGCCGTTTAGGCGGTTTTTAACATTGATGAATGATGGATTTCCCTGATATGTCACAGGCCAAGCGCCCCGGTTTCTGGTCCACCCTGCGCCTGGGCGCCAGGATGATGATGCGCGACGCCCGGGCGGGCGAGCTGCGTTTGTTGGTGCTGGCGCTGGTGGTGGCGGTGGCCGCGGTGACCAGCGTGGGCTTTCTGGCAGACCGCGTCAGCCGGGCGCTGGAACGCGACGCCGGGCAGATGCTGGGCGCTGATCTCGTGCTGGATGCCGACGAACCCGTGCCCGCGCAATTCCTGGATCAGGCCCGCGAACGCGGCCTGACCGTGTCCCGGACCTTGCAGTTCCCGTCCATGGTCGGCGCCGGCGACGGCGCGCAACTGGCGGCGTTGAAAGCGGTGGAGCCTGGCTACCCGCTGCGCGGCGCCCTGCGCGTGGCCGAGGCGCCGTTCGCCCCCGACGCCGTCACCCGCGACATCCCGCCCGAGGGCGCGGTCTGGGTGGATGCCCAACTGCTGTCGCTGCTGAACCTGAAAGTGGGCGACACGCTGAACGTGGGCGATGCCCACCTGCGCGTGGACCGCGTCATCACCTATGAGCCCGATCGCGGGATGCAGTTCGTCAACGTGGCGCCGCGCGTGCTGCTGCGCGCCAGCGACCTGCCGGCCACCGGCCTGATCGCGCCCGGCAGCCGCATCGGCTACGCCATGCTGGTGGCCGGCCAGCCGGACGCCGTGGCGGGCTATGCCACCTGGCTGAATCAAAACTTAAAGCGCGGGCAAAAAGTGGCCACCCTGGAGTCGGGCCGGCCGGAAGTGCGCCGCACGCTGGACCGCGCGCAGCGCTTCCTGTCGCTGGTCGCGTTGCTGGCGGTGCTGATATCCGCCGTGGCGGTGGCGTTGGCGGCGGGCCGCTACATGACCCGGCATCGCGACGGCATCGCCGTCATGCGTTGCCTGGGGGCGGTGCAATCCCAGATCTCGCGCATGCTGACGCTGGAGTTCGCCTTGGTCGGCCTGTTCTCGTCGGCCGCGGGCTGCCTGCTGGGCTTTGCCGTGCACCAGGTGTTGGTGATGCTGCTGGGCTCCTTGATCGACACCAGCCTGCCCGCGCCGTCCGCCATTCCCGCCTTGCAAGGCGTGTTGACCGGCTTGCTGCTGCTGCTGGGCTTTGCCTTGCCCGCGCTGGCGCAACTGCGCCATGTGCCGCCCGCCCGCGTATTGCGGCGTGATGCCGACACGCTAAGCGCCCGCAGCGCCTTCGGCTACGTGGTGGGCGCCACGGGCTTTGCGCTGCTGATCTGGTGGTTCGCGGGCGACGCCAAGCTGGGCGCGGTGGTGGCGGGGGGCTTTCTGGGCGCCTTCGCCGTGTTCGCGCTGGTGGCGTGGTTGTGCGTGCTGGGCCTGGCGCGTGTGCGCGGCTTGGCCTCGGGGCTGCCCGCGCTGCGTTTCGCGCTGGCGGGCGTGGTGCGCCGCCGCGCCGCCACCATCACGCAGGTCTGCGCGCTGGCCGTCGGGCTGATGGCGCTGCTGCTCCTGACCATGACGCGCACCGACCTGATCCAGGGCTGGCAGCGCACCATGCCGGCGGACGCGCCCAACCGATTCCTGATCAACGTGCAGCCCGACCAGCGTCAACCGGTCAGCGACGCGCTGGCCCGCGAGGGCTTGGGCGGCATCACGCTGTCGCCCATGGTGCGGGGGCGCTTGATCGCCATCAACGGCAAGCCGGTGGGCCCGGACGACTACGAAGAGCCGCGCGCCAAGCGCCTGGTGGACCGCGAGTTCAACCTGTCCTATGACGACAAGATGCCCTCGTCCAACAAGATCGAGCAGGGCCGGTGGCTGAACCCCGACGCAACGGCGCCCGAGGTATCGCTGGAGTCGGGTCTAGCCAAGTCGCTGGGCCTGAACCTGGGCGACAAGATGACCTTCGACGTGGCCGGCCAGCAGGTGGAGGCGACCGTCACCAGCACCCGGCGGGTGGATTGGGATACGATGCGCGTCAACTTTTTTGCCATCCTGACCCCCGCCGCGCTGGCCGACATGCCCCAAAGCTGGATCACATCCTTTTACCTGCCGCCCGAAAAAGCGGCGGTGCTGCCCGCGCTGGTGCGCGAATTCCCGAACCTGACCGTGTTCGATGTCAGCGCCATCCTGCAGCAATTGCAGTCGGTGCTGAACGAAGTGGGCAAGGCGGTTCAGTTGCTGTTCCTGTTCACGCTGGCCGCCGGTGTGCTGGTGCTGTCGGCGGCGCTGACGGCCACCCGCGACGAGCGCATGCGCGAAGCGGCGGTGCTGCGGGCGCTGGGCGCCACGCGCACGCAATTGGCGCGGTCGCAGCGGATTGAACTGTGGGCGGTGGGCGGCCTGGCCGGCCTCTTGGCGGCGGCCGGCGCCACCGCCATTGCCTGGGTGCTATCCACCCAGGTGTTTGACTTCACCATTACCCTGAGCCTGTGGCCGTGGCTGACCGGCATCGGCGCGGGCATGTTGGGCGCCTGGGCCGGCGGCGCCCTGGCTCTGCGCGGCGTGTTGCGCACGCCGCCCCTGGTCACCCTTCGAGAAGCCTGATGACGACCCGCGTCCATACCATTAGCGAACCCGTGGAAAATTCCAGCAGCATCTTTGACCTTCTTGGCGGCGAGCCCGGCGTGCGTGCGCTGGTCGACCGCTTCTATGACCTGATGGACATGGAGCCCGACCTGAAAGAACTGCGCGCTGCCCACGGCCCCAGCCTGGACGAGGCGCGCAACAAGCTGTTCTGGTTCCTGTGCGGCTATTTTGGCGGGCCGGATCACTACATCGAACGCTTCGGCCACCCCCGACTGCGCGCGCGGCACCTGCCGTTTTCCATCGGCCAGGTCGAGCGCGACCAGTGGGTGATCTGCATCGGGCGCGCCATGGAAGACCAGGGCATCGACCCGGCGCTCGCGGAGCGGCTGCTGGAATCTTTCTACGGCGTGGCCGACTGGATGCGCAATCGTGAAGGCTGATGGCGCGCGCGCAGACGGCGCACGATCCGGCGTGCTGCGCCAGTCCTGGGCGGGTCCGCTGGCCGGCGCCATGTTGAGCGACGCGACGCGCCTGGCTGACGCCGGCCCCGACATTTTCAACCCGTCCCATTACGGCGACCGCGCCCGGCCGGTGGACGCCGGGGGCCGCCAAGCCGCCTGGTTCGTACAGGGCGCGGGCTGGCAGGGCGTGTTGCGGCGCTATCGGCGCGGCGGAATGATCGCCCGCATCAGCCGCGACGCCTATCTTTGGAACGGCGAGGACCGCACCCGCGGCTTCCGGGAATTCCGCTTGCTGGCCGAGATGCGCGCGCAGGGGCTGGACGTGCCGGCGCCCTTGGCCGCCGCCTATTGGCGCCAAGGCCCGATCTACCGCGCGGCCATCGTGGTGGAACGCATTCCAGGCGTGAAGCCCCTGGCCCACGCGCTGGCCGAGCCGCTGTGGGGCGCGGTGGCGCAGGCCATCGTCCGCATGCACCGCGCCGGCGTGTGGCACGCCGACTTGAACGCCTTCAATATCCTGATCGGCGGCGACAGCCGGGTCTGGCTGATCGATTTCGACCGCGGCACGCTCGGTGCGCTGTCCGAACGCCAGCGCCAGGGCAACCTGGACCGGCTGCGCCGCTCACTCGTCAAGGTGGCCGGCGACGAGGGCGAGCGCTTCTGGATGAAGCTGCGCGACAGCTACTGGACCGCCTGGGGCGTAGGTGTCCAACCCTGAGACGTCGCGGGGGCCGTCGCCGTCGCGATGCCTTCAATTGCGGCAACTCACCGGCAAAGTTGGGCAGACCATCGCTAAAAGGCTTTATCATTTCGCCTTTTGGTGGTCCTGACATACACGACATACGGCAAGGGGGCTTGTAATGGAACTAAGGGCGGGAATGCGCTGGGCGCTTGGCGCGGTGTTGGTCGCGGCATCGGCATCGTCGGCAGTCGCGCAGGACAAGGTCGTCAACGTCTACAACTGGGCTGAGTACACGGCGCCGGACACGATTCCGGGTTTCGAAAAGGAAACCGGCATCAAGGTCCGCTATGACGTCTATGACAGCAACGACACGCTGCAAGCCAAGCTGCTGGCCGGCAAGTCGGGGTACGACGTCGTGGTTCCGTCCACCCATTACGCCTCGCGCCAGATCCAGGCCGGGCTGTTCCAGAAGCTGGACAAGTCCAAGATTCCCAACTGGAAGTATCTGGACCCGGAACTGATGGCGCTGGTTGCCTCGGTCGACCCGGGCAACGAGCACGCCATTCCCTGGGGCTACGGCACCAACGGTCTGGGCTACAACGTTACCAAGGTCAAGGAGATCATGGGCGACAACGTAGATCTGTCCAACTGGGACATGATCTTCAAGCCCGAGAACGCCGCCAAGCTGAAAGAGTGCGGCATTTCGATGCTGGACGAAGCCGCGCAGGTGTTCCCGGCCGTGCTGAAGTACCTGGGCAAGGATCCCAACAGCACCAACGCCGACGACTACAAGGCCGCGCTGGATGTCTTGAAGCAGATCCGCCCGTACATCCGCCAGTTCAGTTCGTCGGGCTATATCGATGAGCTTGCCGTGGGCGACCTCTGCATGGTCTACGGTTTTTCGGGCGACGTGATGATCGCCCGCAAGCGCGCGCAAGAAGCCAAGAAGTCGTATGAAGTGAACTACTTCATCCCGAAGGGCGGCGCGCCCGCATGGTTCGACCTGATGGTCATTCCGAAGGATGCGCCGCATCCCGAAGAAGCCCTGGCGTTCATCAACTACATTGAAACGCCCCAGGTGCATGCCGCCATCACCAACACCATGTTCTATCCCAACGCCAACAAAGAGGCGCGGAAATACGTGGTGAAGGACGTGGCCGAGAACCCCATGATCTACCCGCCGGCGGAGGTCTCCAAGACCTTGTACGTGATCAAGGCGCTGCCCTTGAACATTCAACGCATGCAGAACCGGATGTGGTCCGAGCTGAAGTCTGGAAGATAAGTCATCATGAGCGATAGCCGTTACTCGGCGCCGCATACGGCCGACCCGGACGAATTCGTCCGGGTGTCCGATGTGGTCAAGATCTTTGGCGATGTGGTCGCCGTGCGTTCCGTCAACCTGTCCGTCAAGCGCAACGAGATCTTTGCGCTGCTGGGAAGCTCTGGCAGCGGCAAATCCACCTTGCTGCGCATGCTGGCGGGCTTTGAGGACGCCACGTCGGGGCAGATCCTGCTGGACGGCGAGGACATCACCGCCGTGCCGCCGTACCGCCGGCCCGTGAACATGATGTTCCAGTCCTACGCCCTGTTCCCGCACATGACGGTTGAAGCCAATGTGGCGTTCGGCCTGAAGCAGGAAGGCGTGGACCGCGCCGAAATCCACGACCGCGTGTTCGAAGCGCTGGACCTCGTCCAGATGGCCGGCTATTCGCGCCGCAAGCCGAACCAACTGTCGGGCGGCCAGCAACAGCGCGTGGCGCTGGCGCGCAGCCTGGTCAAGCGGCCCAAGCTGCTGTTGCTGGACGAACCGATGTCCGCGCTGGACAAGCAGATTCGCCAGAAGACGCAGATTGAACTGGTGAAGATTCTTGAACAGGTCGGCGTGACCTGCATCATGGTGACGCACGACCAGGAAGAGGCCATGACCATGGCGCACCGCCTGGCCGTCATGACCGAAGGCCAGATCGTCCAGTGCGGCACGCCGCAAGACGTCTATGCCTTTCCAAATTCGCGCTTCGTGGCCAGCTTCATCGGGTCGACCAATATGTTCACCGGCACCATCGTGGTGGACGAACCCGATCACGTCGCCATCGAATGCGCCGAACTGACGCGGCCGCTCTTCGTGAACCATGGCGTGAGCGAACCGCTGGGCATGGAAGTGCACGTGTCCATCCGGCCCGAGCGCCTGGTGGTGTCGCGCGACCAACCCGCCGGCGAATACAACTGGGCCCACGGCATGGTCAGCCACATGGCCTGGATGGGCAGCTATGCGCTATATCAGATCCGCCTGGATTCCGGCAAGACGGTCGAGGCCAGCGTGCCCAGCCTGTTGCTGGCCCAGATGGATGCCCCAGGCATTGACGAGGAAATCTTCGTCAGCTGGGATGCCGACAGCGCGACGGTGCTGGCGTCATGATTCGCTTTTCGCCCCGCGACTGGTTGCCTTCCGGCCGGGCGCTGGCGGTGGTGCCGCCGTTTGCCTGGCTGGTGCTGTTCCTGCTGCTGCCTTTCCTGCTGGTACTGAAGATCAGCTTTGCCGAAGTGGAATTCGGCATTCCGCCGTATACGCCGCTGGCGCAGTTTCAGGACGAAGCCGTGCAGTTCAGCCTGCACCTGCGCGGCTACCTTCTGCTGTTCACCGACAGCCTGTACATCAAGACCTACCTGAGCTCGGTGAAGATCGCCGGCATCACCACGCTGATCTGCGTGCTGATCGGCTATCCCATCGCGTACTACATCGCGCGCTCTTCGCCGCGGGTGCGCAACCTGCTGCTGCTGGGCGTGATCCTGCCGTTCTGGACGTCGCTGCTGTTGCGCGTGTACGCGTGGGTCGGCATCATGCGCAACGATGGTCTGTTGAACAACCTGCTGCAAAGCCTGGGCATCATTTCCAGCCCGCTGGAAATCTATCGCACCGACGTGGCGGTCTATATCGGCATGGTCTATGCGTACCTGCCGTTCTTCATCCTGCCGCTGTACGCCACGCTGGTGAAGATGGACCTGCGCCTGCTGGAAGCCGCTTACGACCTGGGCGCCAAGCCCTGGCAGGCGTTCTGGCAGATCACCGTGCCGCTGTCGCGCCAGGGCGTGATCGCGGGCGCCATGCTGGTGTTCATTCCCGCCGTGGGCGAATACGTCATCCCTGAAATGCTGGGCGGCGCCAACACGCTGATGATGGGCCGCGTCATGTGGAACGAATTCTTCAATAACGCTGACTGGCCGATGGCGTCGGCGGTGACGTGTGTGATGGTGCTGTTGCTGCTCGTGCCCTTGGTGGTCTTCCAGTACAACCAGGTCAAGCAGCAGGAACAAGCCAACGGAGGCCGCAAATGAAGGGCCCCAACAAGACATTGCGCGCCGTGGTGCTGGGGCTGGGGTACTTTTTCCTGTACGTGCCCATCATCAGCCTGATGGTGTTCTCGTTCAACGAGTCGCCCACCGTGACGTCGTGGGCGGGCTTCTCGTTTCGCTGGTATCACGCGCTGATCAATGACGACGCGCTCTTGCGGGCTGCGTGGCTGTCGTTTCGCATCGCGGCGCTGACGGCCACGGCCGCCGTCATCATCGGCACCTGGGCCGGCTATGTGCTGGGTCGCATGGGACGCTTTCGCGGCTTTTCGCTGTACGTGGGCATGCTGAGCGCGCCGCTGGTCATACCGGAAGTGGTGTTGGGCATTTCCTTGCTGCTGATGTTCGTGGAACTGCGTGGCAGCCTGGGCTGGCCCTCTGAAAATGGCGTGTTCACCATCTGGGTGGGGCACGTGACGCTGTGCATGGCATTTGTGGCCGTCGTCATCCAGACCCGCATCCGCGACCTGGACCGCTCGCTGGAAGAGGCCGCGCTGGACCTGGGCGCTACCCCCATGACGGTGTTCTTCAAGATCACGCTGCCGCTGATCGCGCCGGCATTGGCCTCGGCCTGGTTGCTGTCGTTCACGCTGTCGCTGGACGACGTCGTGCTGGCGTCGTTCCTGTCCGGCCCCAGCTCCAGCACGCTGCCGATGGAAGTGTTTTCGCGGGTGCGCCTGGGGCTGAAACCCGAGATCAACGCGCTGGCCACCTTGTTCATCCTGGCCGTGGGCACGTGCGTGATCCTGGCCAACCGCCTGCAATGGCGCAAGGAATCTGAATCCAAATGAAGCAAACTACCCTGTATGGCCTGACCAAGTGCAGCACCTGCGTCAAGGCGCGCGACTGGCTGTCGGAACACGGCGTCGATCATGTGTTCGTGGATTACCGTGATCACCCGGTTGACGCGGCCACGCTGAAATCGTGGTCCGACCAGGTTGGCGGTTGGGAAAAGCTGGTCAACCGCTCGTCGATGACCTGGCGCAACCTGCCGGAAGACCGTAAGTCGGCCGCGACCGACGCCCAATGGAGTGCGCTCATCGCCGAGTACCCGGCCTTGGTGCGCCGCCCGGTCACCGTGACGCCGGATGGCGAAGTCACCGTGGGCTTCAGCGAAAAGCGCTACGGCGAACGCTTCGCCTGACGCCTCCCGGCTGCGATGGCGTCCCCCATCCAGGCATCGCGCGGCGCCGGCAAGGCGTTGCCCGATGCCTTTTTTGATCGCGATGCCTGCACCCTGGCGCGCGACCTGTTGGGCAAGGTCATCCGTCATTGCGTGGACGGCCTGTGGCTGTCGGTGCGCATCATCGAAACCGAGGCCTACTACCTGGAAGAAAAGGGCAGCCACGCCTCGCTGGGCTACACCCACAAGCGCCGCGCGCTGTTCATGGATGGCGGCGTTATCTACATGTATTACGCGCGCGGTGGAGATTCTCTGAATTTCAGCGCCGCCGGGCCGGGTAATGCCGTGCTGATCAAGTCCGGGTATCCATGGACGGACGCGCTGTCAGGCCCCGATGCGCTGGCCCGCATGCAACAGTTGAACCCGGATGCGCGGGATCTGCCGCGTCCGCCGTCGCGCCTGTGCGCGGGGCAGACGCTGCTGTGCCGTTCGCTGGGGCTGAAGGTGCCGCAGTGGGACACGCGCCGCTTCGATCCCAACGCGCTGTATGTGGAAGACGTGGGCGGCTCACCGCAAGCCCTGGTCTGCACCACGCGCCTGGGCATTCCGCCAGGGCGCGACGAGCATCTGCACTACCGCTTTGTGGATCCGGCCTACGCCGCCTTTTGCACGCGCAACCCGTTGCGGCGCGGGCAACGCGCTGGCCATGACTACGTGTGGGTGGACCGCCAGGGTGTCGTGCTGCCCGAGGCGCCCGAACTTCCGGCGCGCTAGGCGGCCTTCGCGGCGTCGATGCGTGCTTGCAGGGACTGGCGCATTTCCTGGTATTTACGCGCAATGCGCTTGCGGTTCAGGCGCTTGCTCCAGGCGTAAAGCGGAATCAGCGGCAAGACCCCGAACCCGTCGATCAGGTACATGCCCTGCTTGCCCTCGGCGTTCTGGCCACAGGCGATATTGCTGGCGGAAATGTCGTGCAGCACGACATGCGCGTCGGCCAGATCGTTGAAGAATTCGTCCAACTGTTCGAAGAACTGCGCGTCCACCTTGCCCTGCGCGGCCAGGTCGGCCACGGTGGGCGCAATGTTGCCGTCGGCGTCGGTAATCTTTTCCACCACCAGGCCCAGGCCCAGCGAGGTTTGCGCCACGCCCAGGATGCGTGCCATGGGCACTTGCCACACGCCCGACGGGCGGGTGGTGGTGGTGACGTATTCCGAGATCTCGTTCAGGTAAACGCGGTAGGCGCTTTCACGCTGGTATTGCTTGTACCAACGCTTGAACGGCCGCGCCTCCAGATAGACCGCGCGGGCGCGCATGTCCATGACCTTCACGAGCAGGTCGGGGGAGTGCGGATGCTGGAAAATGTGGCGGTCGCCGCCGGTGGCGAGCGGGGTTGCGGCGTCCAGGTCCAGGGGACCGAACACCGATTGGAAAGAAACGCTGGATCGACGGGAAGAAAGGTCAGTTGAATTCAAGTTGGGTCGAACGTTGTATTCAAAGTGCGGGAAGTTTAATCCTGTTGCGCGGTCGCGGCGGCTCGGGTTGCATCAAGGGATGTCGTTTGCTTACAACGCAGTGATGATGCGTCCTACAATTCCGGCTTTGGAGATGCCTCTTTTGAATGACATTCTGCTTTGGGTAGCCGCGGGTGCCGCGGTACTGGCGTGTTTGGCGGCCATGCTGGCCTGCTTGCGTCCCGCTGCGAAGGATGCACGGCTGGACGCGCTGCTGGAAGGCCTGGAACGCACCGAGCGTGCCTTGCGCGCCGATATCGCTGAAGGGCAACGCGGCCTGCGCAGCGAATTTTCAGAGTCCACCCGCGCGCTGCGGGTAGAGCTGGCGCAATCGCATGGCGACTTGCGCACCGGCCTGGCGCGCGATGCCCAGGCCGCCCGCGCCGAATCGGCCGAGTCGCTGGCCCGCTTCGCCGCCGGCTTTGGCGAACAATTGCAGGGCCTGATCCAGATCAACGAGCGCCGCCTGATGGAAGTGCGCGCCACCGTGGACCAGCGGCTGCAATCGTTGCAGGCGGATAACAGCGCCAAGCTCGATGAGATGCGCCGCACCGTCGATGAGAAGCTGCATGCCACGCTGGAACAGCGCCTGGGCGAGTCGTTCAAGCTGGTGTCGGACCGATTGGAGGCCGTGCACAAAGGCCTGGGCGAGATGCAGGCGCTAGCGGCGGGCGTGGGCGACCTGAAGCGCGTGTTGACCAACGTGAAGTCGCGCGGCACCTGGGGCGAGGTGCAACTGGCCCGACTGATTGAAGACAACATGACGCCCGACCAGTACGCCAGCAACATCAAGCCGGTGCCGGGCAGCGATGCGGTGGTTGAGTTCGCCATCCGCTTGCCCGGGCGGGGAGACGGCGGCGCGCCCGTGTGGCTGCCGATCGATGCCAAATTTCCCAAGGAAGAATACGAACGGCTGATGGACGCCCAGGACGCCGCCGACGTGGACGGCGTGAAAACCGCCGGCGCCGCGCTGGGCCGCGCGGTGGAATTGCAGGCGCGGCTGATCGCCAGCAAATACGTGTCGCCGCCGCACACAACCGACTTCGCCATCATGTTCCTGCCCACCGAAAGCCTGTATGCCGAAGTGCTGCGGCGCCCGGGCTTGCTGGACAAGCTGCACGACCTGCGCATCAACGTGGCCGGCCCCAGCAACCTGGCCGCCTTGCTGAACAGCTTGCAGATGGGCTTTCGCACCTTGGCGATCGAGCAGCGTTCATCGGAAGTGTGGCAGGTGCTGCGGGCCGTCAAAACCGAGTTCGGCAAATTCGGCGACGCGCTGGCCAGCGTCAAGAAGTCGCTGGACACGGCCAGTAACAAGATCGGTCAGACCGAGGTCCGCACCCGCGCGATGCTGAAAAACCTGAAGAACGTGGAAGCCTTGCCCGACGCGGAAGCCTTAAGGCTATTGGGCGATGCCGACGCGGCGGGCGATGCGGATGAGGCCAACGGCGCTGACGATGACGCCGCCGTCATGCAAGCCCCGGCTACGCCACCCAACACGGCGTCTTCCGGCTCGGCCTGACCCGGCTCGGCCTGACCTGGCTCGGCCTGACTTGGCTCGGCCTGACCTGGCTCGGTCTGACGCGGCTCGGTCTGACGCGGCTCGGCCTGACGCGGCTCGGCCTGACGCGGCTCGGCCTGACGCGGCTCGGCCTGATTGCCGCCAGGCCGGCATGACGCGCGGCTAACGCGCCGCGCCGGCTTGTTGCCCGCGCGGACTGTCGATATCCTGGCATGTGCGGCATTTCGCCGTCGAACCCTGGAGCATCGCAAGCATGAGCACCGCTGACCGCCATGATTCCTCACCCCTCGACGCGACGGCGCTGGGCGCCGATATCGCCCAGGGCGTTACCACCGCGCTTGCCGCGATGCAGCAGGCGGTGGACCGGGTGGCGGCGCGCAATCCCGCCATCAACGCGGCCTGCGGCATTGAAGCCGACGCCGGGCTGCGCCTGGCCCAGGCGCTGGACGACGAGCTGGCTGGGCTGACGCCCGAACAGCGGCTGGCGCAACTGGACACTCGGCCCTTCCTGGGTGTGCCCACCTTGCTGAAAGACCTGGGCACGGCGGCCCTGGGCTTGCCCAGCGCCATGGGGTCGGTGCTGTATGGGCATGTCGAATGGGACGTGGATGCCGAAATCGTCAAACGCTATCGCCGCGCCGGACTGATTCCGTTCGGCCGCACCACCAGCGCCGAACTCGGCCTGAGCCCCACCACCGAATCGCCCGCCTATGGCCCGCCTACTCAGAACCCCTGGAAGGCCGGCCACAGCGCGGGCGGGTCCAGCGGCGGCGCGGGCGCCGCCTTGGCCAGCGGTATGGTGCGCATCGCGCACGGCAGCGACGGCGGCGGGTCCATCCGCATCCCGTCCTCGTGCTGCGGGGTGCTGGGCCTGAAGCCGTCGCGCGGGCTGATGCCGCTGGGCCCCTTGAAGGGCGAAGGGTGGGGCGGTCTGGCCACCGAACACATGATGACCCTGTCGGTGCGCGACTGCGCCGCGTCACTGGACATCAGCGCGGGGGCGGACGTGGGCGCGCCCTACGCGGCCCCGGCGCAACCCGAGTCGTACCGGGCGGTGGTGGCGCGTGTCGCCGCCGACCCGCATGGCGCGCCGCGACGCCGCATCGCCTTCATCAACACCACCTATGAAGGCGGGGCGATCCACCCCGAAGTCGCCGCCACTGTTGACGAGGCGGCGCGCCTTTTCGCATCGCTCGGCCATGAACTGGTGCCGGCCTTGCCACCCGTGGGGTCCGAGGAAGTGCTGTCGCCCATGCTGCCGCTGATCGCCAGCGCCGCCGCCAATGCCATCGACAGCTTTGTCGCGGCGCGGGGCCGTCGCCTGGCCGCCGACGAGCTGCAACCCACCACGCTGGGCGCGCGCGAATATGCGCGGGCGATATCCGGTGCGCAATACGTGGCCTGCGTGGACACCTGCCACGAAATCACCCGGCGCATCGGCCGCTTCCTGCACCGCGACGGCGCCCACGGCCATGATCTTTTCCTGAGTCCCGTCCTGGCGCAACCGCCCGCGCCCCTGGGCCGTTACGCCATGGACAACGCCGATTACCTGGCCTACCGTCTGGGCAAGAAGGGCGTGATCGGCTATTCGCCCTTTGCGCCGCTGGCCAACCTGACCGGCATGCCGGCTATCTCCATCCCGTTCGGCATGTCGTCCGATGGGCTGCCGATCGGCATCCAGGTCATGGGGCCCTTGGGCAGTGAAGCGCTGCTGCTGGAACTGGCGGCGCAGGTCGAGGCCTTGCGGCCCTGGGCGTTGGTGGCGCCCATGGCCAGATAGCCGGCGTTACCGCAGCGAGCTTTACCGCGGCGGGCGTTACCGAGAGCGGGCTTTACCAGGAGCAGCCATGTCGTCGTTTGCCACGCACACCGTGCAGAACCAGGTGCCTCCGCTGGAAGACTATTCGCTGTACGACACCGACCCCGCCTTGCGCGAGGCGGTGCGGCGCGAGGGCGCGCAGGCCTGGGAAGGCGACCTGGCCGCGCACGGCGCCTGGCTGGGCCGCGCGCAGACGCTCGCCGCCGGCGCCGAAGCCAACCGCTGTCCGCCCCGGTTGATGAGCTATGACCGCTCGGGGCACCGCATCGACCACGTGGAATTCCACCCGGCCTGGAACTTGCTGATGACCGGCATCATGGCGCGCGGACTGCATAGCCGCGCCTGGGCGCAAGCGGTGCCTGGCGCGCAGGTAGCCAGGGCGGCAGCCTATTTGATGCAAGGGCAGGTCGAGGCCGGCACGCTGTGCCCCACCACGATGACGTTTGCCGCCGTGCCGCTGTTGCAGCGCGAACCGTCCGGCGCCGTGGACTTCGCCGGGCAATGGCTGCCCGCCCTGTATTCGCGCGAATTCGATGGTGCCGATGCACCCCTGGCCGCCAAGCGCAGCGCGCTGGTGGGCATGGGGCTGACCGAAAAGCAGGGTGGCTCCGACCTGCGCGCCGTCAACACCCGCGCCGTGCCCTTGGGCGCGGCGGGCCGCGGCAATGCCTATCAATTGGTGGGACACAAGTGGTTCTTTTCGGTGCCGCAGGCGGACGCGCATCTGGTGTTGGCGCATACGGACGAGGGGCTTAGCTGCTTGTTTGTGCCGCGCTGGATTCCCGATGGCCCACGCAACGCCATTCGCGTGCGCCGCTTGAAAGACAAGCTGGGCAACCGCAGCAACGCCAGCGCCGAAGTCGAATTCGAGGATGCCTGGGGCGTGATGGTGGGCGAACCGGGGCGCGGGCTGGCCGTGCTGCTGGAAATGGCGGCCACCACGCGGCTGGACTGCGTGCTGGGCAGCGCCGCGCTGCTGCGCCAGGCGCTGGTGCAGTCCCTGCATCACGCGCAGCATCGCCACGCCTTCGGCAAGCCGCTGATCGCGCAGCCGCTGATGCGCAATGTGCTGGCCGACCTGGCGCTGGAAAGCGAGGCGGCAATGGTGCTGGCGCTGCGGCTGGCGCGCGCGGTTGACGCGTGTGCGGCTACCCGCGCCGATGCCCAGGCCCGCGCGCTGGTGCGCGTGGGCACGCCCGCCGCCAAGCTCTGGATTTGCAAACGCGCCATCCATGCCGTTGCGGAGTGCATGGAGGTCTGGGGCGGCAACGGCTATGTGGAAGAAGGGCCGATGCCGCGCCTCTACCGGGAAACACCGGTCAACTCCATCTGGGAAGGGTCGGGCAACGTGATGGCGCTGGACGTGCTGCGCGCCTTGCAACGCGAACCCGACGCCTTGCCCGCGCTGGAACAGGAATTCGCGCACGCGGCGGGCCAGTATCAGGCGTTCGACGCGGCGCTGGCGGCTTGGCGCGCGTTGCTGGCCGATACCGCCCAAGCCGAGTTCCAGGCGCGCCGCATCGCCTGCGGCCTGGCGCGGCTATGGCAGGGCGCCTTGCTGATCCAGCATGCGCCTGCCGCCGTGGCGCAAGCCTTTGTGGCCAGCCGCCTGCATGCCGATGGCGGCGTTTTCGGCGAGCTGGCGGCAGGCACGGATGCCGGGGCGATCCTGGCGCGTGCCTGGCCGCCTGCCGCCGCATGCTAAATTTCCCGGCTTGACCAACCTTTCCGCATTCTTCCCGCCATGCTCTCCCAGCAAGAACTCAAGCAACAAGCCGCCGACGCCGCCCTGGAATTCGTTGAACAGGTCGCCGGCCCGGACGTCATCATCGGGGTAGGCACGGGTTCCACGGCCGATCTGTTCATCGACGGCCTGGCGCGTTTCAAGGGCCGCATCGGCGGCACCGTCGCCAGTTCGGAGCGCAGCGCGGCCCGCTTGGCCGGCCACGGCCTGAAGGTGCTGGACCTGAACGACGTGTCGACCATGCCGATCTACGTGGACGGCGCCGACGAGATCGACGCCAACCTGTCCATGATCAAGGGCGGCGGCGGCGCGTTGACGCGCGAGAAAATCGTGGCGTCGGTGGCCGAACGCTTTATCTGCATCGCCGACGAATCCAAGCTGGTTCAGACGCTGGGCAAGTTCCCGCTGCCGCTGGAAGTGATTCCGATGGCGCGCGAATCGGTGGCCCGCGCCCTGGTGGCGCTGGGCGGCCAGCCGCGTCTGCGCGAGGGCTTCATTACCGACAACGGCAACATCATCCTGGATGTGTCGGGCCTGGCGATCTCGGACGCGCGCGCGTTCGAAGCGCTGGTCAACAACCTGCCCGGCGTGGTCACTTGCGGTTTGTTCGCGCTGGCCGGCGCCGATGTGGCGCTGCTGGCCACGCAAAACGGCATCCGTCGGCTGGACCGCGCGGCGTAAGCGGCCAGCGTCGCGCGGCCCGGGTGTGGCCTGAGTGGGCCCGGGCGTCGCCTGAATGTTGTCCGCGTGTTGCTTGTTTGTTGCGCCATCGTCCCGCCTTGCCCGCGGCGGGGCGTCGATTCATAATCCTGTCACACTTGGGTCATAACCTTGCCGGTTGTGCAGGCCCATCTTGTAATTCTCTTCTTTCGGGGCAATGCAATGAGACCAACCACGCAGGGAGCCCGGATGACGGAGCATACAAACAAGCAGTTCGACGCCGACCTGGAAAGCGTCCGTTCGCAATTCTTGCAAATGGGCGGCTTGGTGGAAGCCATGATCCAGGAAGCGATCGACGCGCTGGCCACGGGTGACTTGTCGCTGGTGGAGAAAGTCCGCGAGCGGGAAAAGGAAGTCAACCGCCACGAAGTCGAAATCGACGAAAGCATCAGCCGCATCCTGGCCCGTCACCAGCCCACCGCCATCGACTTGCGCATGCTGATGGCCGTGTCGAAGATGCTGACCGACATGGAGCGTTCCGGCGACGAGGCCGAGAAGGTCGCCACCGTTGCGCGCCGCATCCATGAAGCCGAAATGCGCCACATCCCGGTGATCGAACTGCGCCACATGGCCGCCAACGTGCGCACCATGTTGCACCAGGCGCTGGACGCCTTCGCCCGCCTTGACCCCATTCAGGCCGCCGCCGTGGTGCGCAGCGACAAGGAAGTGGACAAGGAATGGAAGGGCGCGCTGCGCCACCTGATCACCTACATGATCGAAGACCCGCGCACCATTTCGCGCGCCATCGACATGATCTTCATCGCACGCGCGTTGGAACGCATTGGCGACCATGCCAAGAACATGTCCGAACGTGTCATCTACATGGTCAAGGGCGCCGACGTGCGCCACACCGGCGTGAAGAACACCGAGCGCCTGGCGCGCGGCGAGGAAGAGTCGGAAGACGACGCCTGATTACGCCAGGTTTTTTGGCCGACGGGCCGACGCGCCAATAAGCCAATAAGCCAGCAGGTCAACAAAAAGCCCCGACACGGTTGCCGCGTCGGGGCTTTTGCACGGGCGGCACTACAGCGGCAGCACCGCGCCTTGGCAAAGCCTTGGATCCGGCACGCCTGGTTTGCCGGCATCAATGCGCCCGGCAAGCCGGCGGCCGAAGGCCGGCATGCCAGGGGCGCTGACTTCCAGGTCGTACCAGCCTTCGCAACCGATGTATTTCAGCTCCATTGCGCCGCCAGCGGGCACGTGCGCCATGGCGCGCCAGTTGTCGCCCATGCGGGATTCCAGCTTCACCGGCTGCGGCGCGTCGCTGTGGTTGATGAGCCGCACGCGCAGCCCCGACGTTACCGGAACCAACTGCGCTTCCAGCGTGCCACCGTCCTGGGAATCGCCCCGGAAGTGTCGGTGAAAGCCATCCGGACCCAGCAGCCACAGGTCGTAGGCGCCGCCCTGGCTCAGCCGCCAACCATCGTCCAGTCGCGCGCCGGCGCCGATCGTGTAGCGCCGGGGCGCGCGCGCCAGGTCATGGCGGTCGTACACATGCAGCACGGCGGCGGCGCTGCCCGGGTTGCGCAGCGTCAGCCGGTAGTGTTCGCCGTCGGCCGTCATGCGGCCCACGGCTTCCAGCGCATAGGGCAGCGCGCAGGCGTGACGGTTGCTGTCGGGATGGTGCGGGCCGCGATCACCGCTGAAATCAAAGGCCGAGGTCAGGTCGCCGCTGACCGCGCGCCGCCACGCGCTGATGTTCGGCTCAGAAACGCCGAAGCGGGCTTCCAGGAAGCGGATCACCGAGGTGTGGTCGAACACTTGTGAATTGACCCAGCCGCCACAGCTCCAGGGCGACACCACCAGCATCGGCACGCGCGGCCCTAATCCGAAACCGCGGCCATGCAGGTGGGTGGGGTCTTCCTGCGCAGTGCTGTGGCCAAGCCTGGCGTCGTGGTATTCGCCGTCCAGCTCAACGGTGGACAGCCCGCCCGAATGGCCATCGGCATGGCGCGCCGGCGGGGCGGGCGGAGGCACGTGGTCAAAGAAGCAGTCGTTCTCGTCATAGGTCACAAGAAAGACACAGCGGCTCCAGCATTCGGGATTGCTGGTCAGGATATCCAGCACGCGCTCGGTGTAGGCGCCGCCTTGGCGCGGCGACGAGACTTCGGGATGTTCCGAGTCGGCGGTGGGCGCGATGATCCACGACACCGCCGGCAACTCGCCCGCGGCGACGTCGCGCGCCAGATCATCCAGCGTATGGGTCGACAGGCCTCGGTCGCGCAAGGGGGCCGAGGCCGCGGCGCTGGCATGCGCCTGACGGTACTGACGAAAGCCGGCCAGCGGGTTGTCGTGAAAGTTGTCCGCCATGTCCTGGTAGATGCGCCAGTCCACGCCCGCGTCTTGCAGGCGCTCGGGGTAGGTGGTCCAGGCATAGCCTTCGTTTGCCGCGCCGAGCCTGTCGAAATGGTTCACCAACGCCGGGCCGCCCGCCGCGCCGGTGGGATCGTTCGTGCCGGTCCACAGGAACAGGCGGTTTGGATTGGTGCCGGCGTGCAGCGAACAGTGATAGGCGTCGCACACGGTGAACGCATTGGCCAAGGCGGCCTGGAAGGGCACGTCGGCGCAGGTGTAGGCGCCCAGCCCCAAGCGGCCTTTGGCGGGCAGCCATTGGTCCATGCGGCCGTCGTTCCAGGCCCATTGCGCGTCGACCCATGTGTGCGGCGTGATGAAGCCGGCGGGTGTGTCGCTGGCGAGTTCTTGCTGTAGCGCATAGGGGCGGCATGGCGTGGTGCCGTCCGCTTGCGTGAGCACGTTGCCGGCCAGGGTGGGCACAAGATGCGGATCGGCAAAGCCGCGCACGCCGGACATCGTGCCGAAATAGTGGTCGAAGGACCGGTTTTCCTGCATCAGGATGACCACGTGCTGTACGTCGTGGATCGTGCCCGTCTTGCGATCAGGCGGGATCGCCATGGCGCGCTGGATGGACGACGGCGGGTCGGCGGGGAGAGGCAAGCGCGATTCTTCTTTCATGACAGCATTAATACGGCCTGCAAACTTCGATCTTAAGGGCAATGTCAGGTCGCGTGCCGCCGATGGCGCGGCGGTGCCACGTCGGTGCCACGAAAAGCGAAGCCCCTCGCGCGCGAGGGGCTTCGTGATGGGGCCATGGCCGGGAGCCTGGGGCAAGCGGGCGCAGCCGGTTGCCGGCTGCCGAATCAGGCCGAAGGCGGAACGTAGCCGTGTGCTTCGACGGTGCCGTCTTCGAACAGGAAACGCTCCATCTGTTCCTTCAGGTACTTGCGCGCGCGGGCATCGGCCAGGTTCAAGCGGTTTTCATTGACCAGGCGTGTCTGGATGGCTTTCCATTCTTCCCAGGCTTCCTTGGAAATGCTCTGCCAGATCTTGGTGCCGAGCTCGCCGGGGTAGGGGGGGAAGTCCAGCCCTTCGGCTTCACGCTTCAATTTCACACAGTTGACGATACGGGACATGGTTCGCTGCCGAAAATAGGAATAACGGCGTATTTTAGCGGGCTTGGCGCGGCATCGGCGCCAAGCCCCTTCAGGCGCTGCGGTCAGGCATCGACGTCAGCCAGCGACACCGGGCTTCATTACAGCTTCTTGATGAACACCAGGCTGTTGCGCGACCGGTTGTAGTTGTTCTGCTTTTCGCGCGGCAGGTCGGTAATGCCGCCTTGCACGAAGCCGCGCTTGATGAACCAGTGCGATGTGCGCGTGGTCAGCACGAACAGCCGCTTGGCGCCGGTTGCGCGCGCACGCGATTCCATGTGGCGCAGCAGGATTTCGCCTTCGCCGGAGCCTTGCCATTCAGGGTGCACGATCAGGCAGGCCATTTCCGCCATCTGCTCGTCGGCGAAGGTGTGCAGCGCCGCGCAGCCGTAGATCACCCCATCGTGCTCCAGCACCGTGAAGTTTTCCACGTCGCGCTCGATCACGCTGCGCGGGCGCGGCACCAGGGTGCCGTCTGCTTCCAAAGGTTCTATCAGGCTCAGAATGGCGCCCACGTCGTCAATCGTGGCGGCACGCAGGTCGTCCAGCGTGTCTTCCACCACCATGGTGCCCACGCCGTCGTGGGTGAAGATTTCCAGCAGCACGCTGCCATCCAGCGCGAACGGCAGCAGGTGGGCGCGGGCCACGCCGCGTTTGACCGCCAGCGAGGCGTATTGCAGGAAGGCGTGGGTTTCTTCATCCAGTTCGCCGCCCGCCAACAGGGCGTCGGCATCGATGCGGGCCAGTTCGGTGTCCAGTGTGCCGTCATCGTTCAGCACCCCTTGCGAGCTGGACAGGAAGATCAGCTTTTCGGCGCGCAGCGCAACGGCCACGCTGGTGGCCAGGTCTTCCATGGCCAGGTTGAAGGCGTCGCCCGTGGGCGAGAAGCCCAGCGGAGACAGCAGCACCACCGACGAACCTTTCTCGATGGCGAATTTCAGCGCCTCGACGTCGATCTTGCGCACCTGGCCGGTGTGCTTGTAGTCCACGCCTTCCAGCACGCCGGTGGGGCGGGCCGTGACGAAGTTGCCGGAAATGACGCGGATGTGCGCGTGCGACATCGGCGTGTTGGGCAAGCCCTGGCTGAACGCCGCTTCGATGTCCAGGCGGATTTCGCCCGCGGCTTCCTTGGCGCATTCCAGCGCCGCGGCGTCGGTGGGCGCCAGACCACGGTCGAACTGCTGGGTATAGCCCTTCAAGCGCAGTTGCTCATTGACCTGCGGACGCGAGCCATGCACCAGCACCAGCCGGATGCCCAGCGACGACAGCAGCGACAAGTCCTGCACCAGGGTGTTCAGCGCGCCGGCCTGGACCAGCTCGCCGCCGAACGCCACCACGAAGGTCTTGCCTCGGAACGCATGCACATAGGGTGCTACGTCGCGAAACCATCGGACGAACTGCGCGGCTGCGAATTCCGGGGCTTCAAGGGCGGAGACGGTGTCTGGTTCCAGGTCGGGCATGATGGGCGGAGGGATTCCTGAGAGTCGGTAAAAACGCGGCGTCTTGCCGCGTCATAGCGCCGTCGCATGACGGCGTGGCGAAATTATATGGCCGACGAGGGGATGCGCAGGCGGGAAATCAGGGCCAATTTCGTGCCGGATTTCAACACGCTTACGCGCGCGCTCAGGCAGGGACGCCATAGAAATTTATAATGCCCGGCTAACCGGACTATCGTACATGCCTGAATCATCCCGCCCGCGGGCGCCCAAAGCGGCTTCCCCGGGGGCCAACGACGCGTCGGCCGCCCCGGCCGAGGCCACCCGCGCGCCCCGCCGGCCCGCGCGCCCGGCGCAAGCCGAACGCCCCGGCCGCCCGGAGCGGCCCGAGCGGGTTGACCGCCCCGAGCGTCCCGAGCGCCCGCCGCGCGCGGATCGCCCCGAGCGCCCGATCCCCGTCGTGGTTTATCCCGAAGACCTGCCCGTCAGCGCACGGCGGCAGGAAATCGCGCGCGCCATCGCCGGCCATCAGGTGGTGATCGTCAGCGGCGAAACGGGCTCGGGCAAGACCACGCAGTTGCCCAAGATCTGCCTGGAACTGGGCCGTGGTCGCCAGAAGATGATCGGCCATACCCAGCCACGCCGCCTGGCCGCCACGTCGGTGGCCAAGCGCATCGCCGAAGAGCTGAACACGCCGATGGGCGAAGTGGTGGGCTATCAGGTGCGCTTTAACGACCGCACCGGCCCCAATGCGTCCATCAAGCTGATGACCGACGGCATTCTGCTGGCCGAGTCGCAGCGCGATCCGCTCCTGCGCCGCTACGACACCATCATCATCGACGAGGCGCACGAGCGCAGCCTGAACATCGATTTCCTGCTGGGCTACCTGAAGCAATTGCTGCCGCGTCGCCCGGACCTGAAACTGATCATCACGTCGGCGACCATCGACGCGGACCGTTTCGCCAAGCACTTCGCGGCATCGGAAGACAAGCCCGCGCCGGTCATCGAGGTGTCGGGCCGCCTGTATCCGGTGGAAGTTCGCTACCGCCCCGTGCGCGAAGAATTGGCCGAGGACGCCGCCGCTCCCGCCGCCAAGCCGGGACGCGACCGCGAACGCATGTCGGGCGACGAAGAGCGCGACCTGATCGACGCCATCGTCGATGCCGTGGATGAGTGCGCCCGCCATGGCCCCGGCGACGTGCTGGTGTTCCTGCCCGGCGAACGCGAAATCCGCGAGTCCGCCGAAGCCTTGCGCAAGCGCCACCCGGCCGGCACCGAAGTGCTGCCGCTGTACGCGCGCCTGTCGCAGGCCGAGCAGGAACAGATCTTCCACCCGCGCACCAACGCGCGGCGCATCGTGCTGGCCACGAACGTGGCCGAAACCTCGCTGACGGTGCCCGGCATCCGCTTCGTGGTCGATAGCGGGTTGGCGCGCATCAAGCGCTATTCGTGGCGCAACAAGGTTGAGCAACTGCGTATCGAGCCGATCAGCCGTGCGTCGGCCAACCAGCGCGCGGGCCGCTGTGGCCGAGTAGGCCCGGGCGTGTGCATCCGGCTCTACGACGAACTCGACTTCAATAACCGCGCGGCGTTCACCGACCCCGAAGTGCTGCGTTCGTCGCTGGCGTCCGTCATCCTGCGGATGAAGTCGCTGAAGCTGGACGACATCGAGCAGTTCCCGTTCGTCGAGGCCCCGCCGGGGCGCGCGGTGGCCGACGGTTATCACCTGCTGCAAGAACTGGGTGCGATCGAGCTGGCGTCCGCGTCCGACGACGAGGCCGAAGCCTCGCGCACCGGCGCGTCGTTCGTGCTGACCGAAACGGGCCATGAACTGGCCAAGCTGCCGGTGGACCCGCGCATCGGCCGCATGATCCTGGCCGCGCGTGAACACCAATGCCTGGCCGAGATGCTGATCATCGCCTCGGCCTTGTCGGTGCAGGACGCGCGCGACCGCCCCATGCAAGAGCGCGAAGCCGCCGAAGCCGCGCACGCCAAGTTCGCCGACGATAAATCGGAATTCATTTCCTTCCTGAAGCTGTGGCGCTGGTATGGCGAACAGGTTCAGCACAAGGCGTCGCAGCGCAAGCTGGTGAACCTCTTGCGGCAGAATTTCCTGTCGCCCATCCGGCTGCGCGAATGGCACGATGTGCACACGCAACTGGCGGCGTTGGTGGGCGAGCAAGGCTGGCGCGTCAACCAGGCGGAAGCCACCTACGAGCAACTGCACCTGGCGCTGCTGTCGGGCCTCTTGGGCAATATCGGTTTCAAGAGCGACGAAGGCGGCCACTACCAAGGCGCGCGCGAAATCCGTTTCCACATCCATCCCGGTTCGCGCCTGGTGAAGAAGGCGGGCCGGTGGATCATGGCGGCCGAACTGGTCGACACCACGCGCCTGTACGCTCGCTGCGTGGCGCGCATTGACCCCGTGTGGTTGGAAAAGGTGGGCGCGCACCTGATCCGCAAGAACTGGTCGGACCCGCGTTGGGAAAAGAAGGCCGGGCAGGTCGTGGCCAACGAGCGCGCCACGCTGTATGGGCTGACCATCTACACGGGCCGGCGCATCCATTACGGCCGCGTCAACCCGACGCAAGCGCGCGAACTCTTCATCCGCCAGGCGCTGGTGCCGGGCGAGATCGACACGCGCCTGCCGTTCGTGGCGCACAACCGCAAGCTGATCGCCGGCATCGAAAAGCTGGAGCATCAGACACGCCGCCCCGACATCCTGGTGGACGACGAACTGATCTTCGCCTTCTACGACCGCCAGCTTCCGGCCGATATTTCGCAGACGACCTCGCTGGAAAAGTGGGTGTCCGGCCTGGACAAGGCCGCGGCCGCCAAGCTGATGCTGACGCGCGATGAACTGATGCGGCACGAAGCCGCCGGCGTCACCACCGATGTCTTCCCCAAAAAGGTGGAATGGCAGGGCGTGACGATGGCGCTGGACTACCACTTCGAGCCGGGTTCCCCGCGCGACGGCGTGACCCTGTCGGTGCCGCTGTTCGCGCTGAACCAGATAGACCCGGACCGCTGCGAGTGGCTGGTGCCCGGCATGCTGAAGGAAAAGGTCCACCTGCTGTTGAAGTCGCTGCCGCAGAAGCTGCGTCGCCATTGCGTGCCGCTGCCCGACTACGCGGCCGGTTTCTACGACCGCTGGTTTGAACGGCAGGCCGACCCGCAGCAGGGCCTGGTTGACGCGATCATCGCCGACATGTGGGACCAGGTGCAGGTGCGGCCGGCCGTGGGCGACTTCAAGCTTGAAACGCTGCCCGCGCACCTGTTCATGAATTTCCGCGTGGTCGACGAGCACGGCCGCATGCTGGCTGCCGGGCGCAACCTGGCGCAGTTGCGCGCGGAATTCGGCAAGCAGGCGCAAGCCACCTTCCAGCAACTGGCCGCCAGCGATACCCAGGTGGCCCAGGCGCTGGCGCACGAAAACCTGACGACGTGGTCGTTCGGCCCCTTGCCCGAAATCATGGAGATCAAGCGGCGCGGCCAGTCGGTCATCGGCTATCCGGCCTTGGTGGACCGGGGCGCGCATTGCGACCTGGACGTGTTCGACGATCCGGACGAGGCGCGCAAGCACCACCGGGCAGGGCTGCTCAAGCTGTTCCGCCTGGGGCTGCGCGAGCAGGTCAAGTTTCTGGAAAAGAACCTGGCCGACCTGACCAAGATCAGCATGCTGTACATGACGCTGGGCACGCAGGAAGAACTGCGCGACCAGATCATCGATTGCGCGCTGGGCCAGGCGTGCCTGGCCGAGCCGTGGCCGGTGAACGACCAGCAGTTCGATGCCCGCCGCGCGGAAGGCAAGGGGCGGCTGGGGCTGTTGGCGCAGGAAGTGGCCCGGCTGGCTGGCGCGGTGCTGACCGAGTACGCGGCGGTGCAACGCAAGCTGCCGCAAGCCAAGCCGCATGCCTCGGCCTATGCCGATCTGCAGCAGCAGTTAAGCGCGCTGATGCCCAAGTGGTTCATCCGCGATACGCCGTATGCGCAGTTGTCCCATTACCCGCGCTACCTGAAGGCCGCGGTCGCCCGCATCGACAAACTGCGGGCCGACCCGACGCGCGACGCCAAGCTGGTGGCCGAGATGGCGCCGCTGCTTACGCAGTACCAGCGCGCCAGATCGGCGTTGAAGGGCGCGCCGGACCCGCGCCTGGACGAATTCCGGTGGCTGCTTGAAGAACTGAGGGTGGCGTTGTTTGCGCAAGAACTGCGCACGCCGATGCCGGTTTCGGTGAAGCGGCTGATGAAAAGCTGGGAATCGATCAAGCGCTGAAGCTGGCTTGATCGGGCGGGTGGCGCGCGCTACGGCACGTGCCACCCGCCCGATGACAGCGTCTATCGTTCAGATGGCGATGAAGCCCAGGATCACCAGCGCAATCAGGGCGAACTTGGTCACCTTGTAAGCCGTGCGGTTCCAGGTCTTGAACGCCTTGCGCTTCTGGTCGATGACCCAGTGCGCGTGCGTCAGCCGGTTGATGGCGCCGGTTTGGTCGCCGCCGTCGTTGGGTGAACTGGCTGCTGACATCACCACGCGCCCAAACCAGCGGTTGAACGCCTCGGCCCAGCGCCATTTCAACGGACGTTCCACGTCGCAGAACAGGATGATGCGGTTCTGCTCCGAGTGGTTGTAGGCCTCGTGCACGTAGGTTTCGTCGAACACCACGCTTTCGCCGTCGCGCCAGCTATAGGATTCGCCATCGACGATGATGTGGCAGCGGTCATCGTTGGGTGTCAGCAGGCCCAGGTGGTAGCGCAGCGACCCGGCAAACGGGTCTCGGTGCGGATTCAACTGGCCGCCGGGGGGCAGCTCGGCGAACATCGCGGCCTTGACCTTGGGCAGCGTCTTCAGAATGGCCACCGTCTTGGGGCAGAGTTCTTCGGCGGAGGGGTGGCGGGCGTCATACCACTTCAGGTAAAACCGCTTCCAGCCGTACTTGAAGAAAGAATTGAAACCGATGTCGTTATGGGCGTCGGCGGCGCGGATCCGCTGCATCTCCGCCATTTGCACGGCTTCTTCGCGGATCGTCTCCCAGTTGTCGTCCAGCACCTTGAGTTCGGCGATTTCACTGGTCGTCAGGTAGGGGGTGGGCGGCACCCGCGAGGCCAACACCATGAAGGCGTTGACGGGGGCCAGCAATACCGAGTGGTCCAGCAGTTGCCTGCCCAGAGGCAGTTTGACTCGGCCTCGGAAGTGCGCAAACAGGATGGCGGCCAGCCATATCCCGGGTATTAACCATTTCATACGTAAACGTCGTCCTGCGACAGATGGGTCAGATCGACCCTATATTGTTACACAAGGGGCAGCATGCCCCGCTTTGGAAATCTTGGATGCAGGGGGCTTGGACCGTGATCCCTAGGTACAATTCCCGCTATGTCCGAAGCCGTAACAAACCCGACCCCCTTTGTGCATCTGCGTGTCCACTCCGAGTTCTCGGTCGTGGACGGTATTGTGCGCATTCCCGACCTGATCAAGCGCGTGTCCAAGCTGGGCCAGCCCGCCGTGGCGCTGACCGACCTGTCCAACCTTTTCGGCCTGATCAAATTCTACAAAGGCGCGCGCGGCGCGGGGGTCAAACCCATTGCCGGCTGTGACGTCTGGTTGAGCAATGATGACGATCCCGCCAAGCCTTTCCGCTTGCTGTTGCTGGTGCGCAACCATCAGGGCTATCTGAACCTGTGCGAACTGCTGTCCAAGGCGTTCCTGACGAACCAGGGCAAGGGACGCGCGGAGGTCCGCCGGGAATGGCTGCAAGGCCAGCAGGGCCTGATCGCGCTGTCGGGCGGCCGCATGGGCGACGTGGGCCAGGCGCTGGACGCCGGCAACGCGGTATCGGCGCTGGCGCTGGCGCGCCAATGGGCGCACCTGTTTCCGGGCAGCTACTACATTGAATTGCAGCGCGCCGGCATGGACGGCGACGAAGCCTACACGCAGGCGGCCATGCGGCTGGCGGGCGAAGCCGGCTTGCCGGTGGTGGCCACGCACCCCGTCCAATTCCTGGACGAATACGAATTCCAGGCGCACGAGGCCCGGGTCTGTATCGCCGAAGGCGAAATCCTGGCTAATCCGCGCCGCGTGCGCCGCTTCACCAAAGAGCAGTACCTGCTCAGTTCCGAGGAAATGGCGCGCCGCTTCGCCGACGTGCCCTCGGCGCTGGCCAACACGGTTGAAATCGCCAAGCGCTGCAACCTGAGCCTGGTGCTGGGCAAGCCGCGCCTGCCCAACTTCCCCACGCCCGAGGGCGTGACGCTGGACGACTACCTGGTCCAGTTGTCGGAAGAGGGCCTGGAAAAGCGCATGGCGTTTCTGTTTCCGGACGAGGCCGAACGTGAATCCAAGCGCGAGCAGTACTACGAGCGCCTGCGCTGGGAATGCAAGACCATCATCCAGATGGGCTTCCCCGGCTACTTCCTGATCGTTCAGGACTTCATCAACTGGGGCAAGAACAACGGCGTGCCCGTTGGCCCGGGCCGGGGCTCGGGCGCGGGCTCGCTGGTGGCCTACGCGCTGGGTATTACCGACCTGGACCCCATCCGCTATGACTTGCTGTTCGAGCGCTTCCTGAATCCCGAGCGGGTCTCCATGCCCGACTTCGATATCGACTTCTGCCAGGACAACCGCGAACGGGTCATCGACTACGTCAAGGAAAAGTACGGCCGCGCCGCCGTGAGCCAGATCGCCACCTTTGGCACGCTGGGCGCCAAGGCCGTGGTGCGTGACGCCGGCCGCGTGCTGGACATGCCCTACATGTTCTGCGACGGCCTGTCCAAGCTGATCCCGTTCAACCCGATGGACCCCTGGACGCTGGAACGCACCCTGAAGGACGAACCCGCCTTCAAGGACCGCTACGAACAGGAAGAGGAAGTGCGCGCGCTGGTCGACCTGGCCAAGCCGCTGGAAGGCCTGACCCGCAACATCGGCATGCACGCGGGCGGCGTGCTGATCGCGCCCGGCAAGCTGACGGATTTCTGCCCGCTGTATTGCCAGCCCGGCCAGGAAAACAGCGCGGTGTCGCAGTTCGACAAGGACGACGTCGAAGCCGCCGGCCTGGTGAAGTTTGACTTCCTGGGCCTGCGCAACCTGACCATCCTGGACTGGGCCGTGCGCTACGTGCGCCAGTTCAACGAGGACAAGCGCGACTTCGACGTGATGGCGCTCGAACTGGACGACCCGGCCGCCTACAAAATCTTGTGCGACGCCAATACCACCGCCGTGTTCCAGCTGGAATCGCGCGGCATGAAAGAACTGCTGAAGAAGCTGCGGCCGAACACGTTTGAAGACATCATCGCCATGCTGGCCCTGTATCGCCCGGGGCCGCTGGAATCCGGCATGGTGGACGACTTCGTCAACCGCAAGCACGGCCGCGCCGCGGTGGACTATTTCCACAACGACCTGGAAAGCACGCTGAAAAGCACCTACGGGGTTATCGTCTACCAAGAACAGGTGATGCTGATCTCGCAGATCATCGGGGGCTATTCGCTGGGCGGCGCCGACCTGCTGCGCCGCGCCATGGGCAAGAAAAAGCCCGAGGAAATGGCCAAGCACCGCGAATTGTTCGAACAGGGCGCCAAGGAAAAGGGCCACGACCCGGACCTCGCGGTCAAGCTGTTCGACCTGATGGAAAAGTTCGCGGGCTACGGCTTCAACAAGTCGCACTCGGCCGCCTACGCGCTGATCTCGTACCAGACCGCCTGGCTCAAGGCCTATCACCCCACCGAATTCCTGGCCGCCACCATGTCGTCCGATATGGACGACACGGACAAGGTGCAGATTTTCTGCCGCGACGCGCAGGACAACGGCGTTGAAGTGCTGCCGCCCGATGTCAATTTTTCGGGCTACCGCTTCGAACCGGTGAAGGACAAGTACACCGAAAAAGGCAAGCCGCCGCGCACCATGCGCTATGGCCTGGGGGCGGTCAAGGGCACGGGGCAGGGGGCGGTCGAAGACATCCTGCGTGCTCGCAAGGAAGGCGGCCCGTTCCTGAACCTGTTCGACTTCTGCCGCCGCGTGGGCAAGCAGGCGGTGAACCGCCGCACCATCGAAGCCTTGATCAAGGCGGGCGCGTTCGACACCATCGAACCCAACCGCGCCGCCATGCTGGCGTCGGTGCCCACCGCGATGGAAGCGGCGGAACAGGCCGCGCGCAGCGCCAACCAGGCTTCGCTGTTCGGCGACGACAGCGGCGACGTGGTCGCGGGCGAACTGGCCAAGGTGGCGCCGTGGGACCTGCACAAGAAGCTGACGGAAGAAAAGTCCGCGCTGGGCTACTACTACAGCGGCCACCTGTTTGACGCCTGGCGCGACGAAGTGCGCCGCATCGTGCCGATGCAGTTGGCACGCGTGGAACCGCAGCGCGATCTTCAATGGATGTGCGGCGTGCTGGCCAGCGTGCGCGTCATGATGACCCGCCGCGGCAAGATGGTGTTTGCCGTGCTGGACGACGGCACCGCGCAGGTCGAGATCTCGGTGTTCAACGAGCTCTACGAAAAGCACCGCAACCGTTTGCGCGAAGACCAGCTCGTCATCGTGCAGGGCAAGGTCAGCAATGACGACTACTCTGGCGGCATGCGCATCGTGGCCGAGCAACTGTACGACCTGCAACTGGCCCGCGAAGCGCGCGCCAAGTCGCTGCGCGTCAAGCTCAATGGTTCGGCCGATGCTGCACGCTTGCGCCAGATGCTGAACCCGTTCCGGGCCGAACCCGAGAACGGCATTCCGGGCGTGCCCGTCGATATCGTCTACACCAAGAATAATTTCAATTGCACTGTGCGCTTGGGCGAAGAGTGGCGCGTACGCATGGCCGACACGCTGCTGGAAAACCTGAATGCCTGGACCAAACCCGATGGGGTTGAGGTGACCTATTGATGCGAAGCCTGCGTATCGTCCATTCTGAAGCAGCCACCAGTTTCGGTGGCCAAGAGGGGCGGATCTTCAAGGAAATGACGGCCATGCGCGCGCGTGGCCACCATGTTGAAGCCATCGTCCAATCACGGGCCATGCTGGTCGAACGCCTGACGGACGCCGGTTTCACGGTGCACAAGGTCGACATGGACGGCCCGGCGAATTACTTCAAGGGCGTGGCCGCCGTCCGCCGAATTTTGCGGGAAGGGCGCTTTGAAGTGCTCAACACGCATAGCCGGCGCGACACGGTCATCGCGGGCATGAGCGGCCGCCTGGCTGGCACGCCGCTGATCGTGCGGACACGCCATCTGTCGAACAAGGTCGGTTCGATGTGGTCCTACACCTGGTTGCCGCACCGCGTTACGGCCGTTAGTGACCATGTGCGCAAATACCTGATCCAGCGCGGCGTACCCGCCGACAAGGTGGCCACGGTCTACTCGCCCATCGTGCTGCCGGCGCCGGTCGAACGGTCGACCCTGCGCGATGAACTCGGCCTGGCCGATGACGATGTCGTGGTGGGCTGTGTGGCCGTCATGCGCGCCACCAAGGGCCACAAGGACCTGATCGACGCGATGGTGCCGCTGATGGCAAGCCGGCCGAAGCTGCACCTGGTGTTCGTGGGGGGCGGCTCGCCGGTCTTCGAGCAAACGCAGGCCTACGTGGCCAAGCTGGGCCTGCAGCATCGCATCCACTTGATGGGCATGCGCCGCGATGTGCCTAATCTGCTGTCCGGATTCGACGTGTTCGCGTTGGCCACGCAGCAAGAGGCGTCGGGCACGGTCTATGTTGAAGCCCAGGCCAGCGGCCTGCCGGTGGTGGGCACCGACGTGGGTGGCGTATCCGAAATGTTCCGCAATGGCGATACGGGCATCCTGGTGCCGCCAAAAAATCCCCAGGCGCTGACCGATGCGCTGCAACGCCTGATCGACGACCCGGCGCTGCGCCGTCGCATGGGCGAGGCCGGCCGCAAGATGGTCTGGGAAGAGGCCGTGTTTTCGCCTGCGCGGCTTGCCGAAACCACCGAAGCCATCTACCTGAAGTGGCTGGCGGAACGCGCTGCATGAACGCGCCCAACGTCCCCGTGCTGATGTACCACCATGTCACCCCCGCGGGCGGCATGATCGCGGCGACGCCGGATGTCTTTGAATCCCAGGTTGCGCGTCTGGCGCGCGCGGGCTACCAGTCGCTGACGGCCACCCAGTTCGCCGGCTTTCTGGCCGGCCAGCCGGTGCCCGAGCGTTCCGTGCTGATCACCTTCGACGACGGCTACTTGAATAACTGGGTGCACGCGCATCCGATTCTGGCGCGCCATGGCATGCGCGCCGTGCTGTTCACCATCACGGGCTGGATCGGCGATGGCCCGGTGCGGCCGCACGCGGGGCAGGGCGGCGTGTTGCCAGCCACGCCCGATCACGACGCCTGCAAGCAACTGGTGGCGTCGGGCCGCGGCGACGAGGCGATGCTGCGCTGGAGCGAGATCGAGGCCATGCAGGCCGCCGGCACTTTCGAATTCCATTCGCACACGCACACCCACACCCGTTGGGACAAGGTCTGCGGTAACGACGCCGACGCCAAACGCGCCCACATCGCACAGGAACTGCACGATTCCCGCCAGGCCCTGGTGCAGCGCCTGGGTTCGGTCAGCGACCACCTCTGCTGGCCGCAGGGCTACTTCGACGCCGACTACGTGGCGGCTGCCCGGCAGGCCGGTTTCGCGCACCTTTACACGACCGACCCTTTCGGCCAGAACACGCCCGGCGCGGACCCCGAACACATCTATCGTTTCGCCGTGCGCAATCAGGGCGGAAGCTGGCTCAACCGGCGCATCTGGTTGTCGCGCGACCCCTTCTGGGGGCCCCGCTACCATGCCTGGAAAGCCTGGAAAAAGCGTCTTAGGAATCGCGGATGAAGCTATCAGTCATCATCATCACCAAGAACGAAGCGGCGAACATCGCCGCCTGCCTGAAATCGGTGTCCTTCGCCGACGAATTCATCGTGGTGGATTCGGGCAGCACCGACGGCACCGTCGAGTTGGCCCAGGCCTTGGGCGCGCGCGTCGAGGTCACGGCCGATTGGCCCGGATTCGGCCCGCAGAAAAATCGCGCATTGGACCTGGCGACGGGCGACTGGGTGTTGTCCATCGACGCCGATGAGCGCGTCACGCCCGAACTGGCGCGTGAGATCCAGGACGTTCTGGCCAGCCCGCGCGCCGATGCGTACGAGATCGCCCGTCTGTCGAACTTCTGCGGCAAGGATATCCGTCACAGCGGCTGGTGGCCCGACTACGTGCTGCGCTTGTTCAAGCGCGGCACGGCGCGCTTCACCGACGCCGCCGTGCATGAGCGGGTCGTGCCCGCCCAGGGCCAGCCGCTGAAATTGCAGGGCTATTTCAACCACTATCCCTACGACAACCTGGACGCCCTGATCAACAAGGTCAACCGCTATTCCTCGGACGCGGCGGCCATGATGTACGCCAAGGGCCGCCGCACGTCGGTGTTTGGCGCACTGGGCCATGGGTTCTGGACGTTTGTGCGCATCTACCTGATCCGGCGCGGGTTTCTCGATGGCAGGCATGGCCTGGTGTTGGCCGTGACCGCGGCCGCGGGCAGTTTTTTTCGCTATTCCAAGCTGATGTTCCTGGCCGAGAAGCAGAAGTGAAGATTCTCTACACGAACTTCCACGGCGGCAATGGTGGAGGGCACGTCACCTACATCATCAACCTGGCCCGTGCCTTGGCGCCCAAGCACGACATCACCGTGGCTGCGCCGGCCACCAGCCGGCTGCACCGCTACGCGCGCACGATTCCCGGCGTGACGGTGGTTGACATGCGCTACACGACGCGTCCGTCGTCCTGGTTCAAGGACCGCGCCCAGTTAAGCCGCCTGATCAAGACGGGCGGCTTCGACATCATTCACGTGAACGGCTCTGCCGACCACAAGCAGGTGATGCTGGCCACGCTGGGCATGGCGCGGCGCCCGCGCATTGTGTTCACCAAGCACAACGATCATCCGCTTTCCAGCTTTGGCCACAAGCTGCGGGTGGCGCTGGCCACCGACCACGGCATCGCGGTCAGTGATTACATCCATGGCCTGATGCAGCGGTCGCCGTACCGCAAGCGCCCCATCACGACCATCCGCCACGGCATCGACACAAACTTCTTCGCACCGCCGCCGCCGGAAAGCCTGGACAAGCTGCGAGCGCTGATCTTCGGCGCGGACTGGGAAGGCAAGCTGCTGCTGGGCAGCGCGGGCGGCACCGACTTCGACAAGGGCTGGCTGGACCTGGTGGCCGCTGTGGCGGCCCTGCCGCCGGCTGACAAGGCGCGCGTGCTGCTGATGGTGGCGGGCGACCCGCCGTCCGAGGCCAAGCTGGCGCGCGTACGCGAACTGGGCATGATCGATCAGGTTCGCTTTCCCGGGCTGCTTGATGACGTGCGCGCCTCGCTCGCGTCCTGTCACGCGGGGTTCGTGCTGTCGTATCGTGAAGCCCTGTCGTTCGCCTGCCGTGAAATCATGGCCCTGGGTTTGCCGGCGCTGGTGACCAACGCGGGTGGCCTGCCCGAAAACGTGACGGACGGCGTGGACGGCTGGATCGTGCCGGTGCGTGACGTGGCCGCCATGACGGACAAGCTGCGCTTCATGCTGGACCGTCCCGATGTGGTTCGCGAAATGGGTTCCCGCGCGCGTGAAACCAGCCTGCGCGACTTCAATCTGGAGCGTTTCGCGGCCGCCACAATGGACGTCTACCAGCGTACGCTGGATGGACGCCGGGCTCTATAATCCTGCCTTATGTCTATTCCAATTCTCATGTACCACCAGATCGGCGAACCCAATCCCAAGGGCACGCCGTTTCGTGGGCTGACCGTGCACCCCGACAGCTTTGCCCGGCAGATGCGCTGGATGCGCCGGCTGGGTTATCGCGGCCTGTCGATGCGCGACGTCATGCCGTATGTGCGTGGCGAACGGCAAGGAAAGGTATTCGGCATTACGTTCGACGATGGCTATCGCAACGTGCATCACAACGCGATGCCCGTGCTGAGCGAACTTGGCTTTACCGCCACCAACTATTTTGTTGCGCGCCAATTCGACGGCGGCAACGTCTGGGACTCGCATAAAGGCATTCCGTTTTCCGCCTTGATGACGGTGGGCGAAATGCGCGAATGGGCGCAGGCGGGCAACGAAGTCGGTTCGCACACGCTGGACCATGTCCATTTGCCCGAAATGTCGCCCGACGAAGCGCGTCGCCAGATCGTGGAATCCAAGAACGAACTGGAACAGGCGCTGGGCGCGCCGGTTACCGCCTTTTGTTATCCCTACGGCGATCACGGCCCGGAGCACCGCGCGATGGCGCGCGAAGCGGGCTATGACAACGCCACACTGACGCGGCGCGGCCTGGCCGCCGCGTCCGACGATCCCTTCGGCCTGCCTCGGGTGACGGTGGCGCGTTCCACCAACATCATCCGATTCCTGCAGAAGTGCCTGACCCGGTATGAAGACACCCGCCGGCGCCGTTGAGCGGCGGCTCCGCATCGCGTTGCTGGTAGACCGCTTCGGTAACCGCTTCGGCGGCGCCGAGGCTTACGGCGTGGAACTGATGCGGGTGCTGGGCCAGCGGCACGATGTGTCGGTCGTTGCGCGTGACTTCGATAGCGACCTGCCGTTTTCCTTCCTGCCCGTGCGCTTTCCCGCTTGGCTGCCAAGCTGGATGCGCGTGCTTTACTTCGCCTGGCGCGCCGATCGCCTGACACGTGGGCGCTTCGACATCGTGCATTCGCACATGAACGGCTGGGCGGGCGAAATCCAGGTCATGCACGTAACGCCGGTGCGCTACAACCGCGTCGCGCGTGTCAACCCGCTGCAGCGCATCAGTTCGTGGCTGAGCCCGCGCCTGGCAACCTATCTGCTGCTGGAAAAACTGCGAGTGCGGCGTGCGCCGGCTCGGCGCGTGGTGGCTGTGTCGGGCTTGATCATGGACCAGTTGCATCGCAGCTATGGCCCGGAGTTGCGGGTGGATATCATCGCGCCGGGGGTGAAACTGCCTTCGGCCGACATGGCCACAAGGCGCGATGCAATCCGTGCCCGCCTGGGTTGGGACGCCGACACGATTGGCTGCCTGTTGGTGGCCCGCAACCCGCTGCGCAAGGGGCTGCCCGCGCTGCTGGACGCGCTGGCGCAACTTCCCGCCCATTACAAGCTGCTGGTCGTGGGGGCCGACGAGCCCTCTCGGGACCGGGTCCGCGCGGCGGACGGAGTGGCGCACCGCGTCACGCTGATCGACCCGACGCCGGACGTGGCCCCGTATTTCAGCGCGGCGGATATCTACGCGCATCCCACGCTGAATGACAGCTACGGCATGGCGCCGCTGGAAGCGATGTCGCACGGCCTGCCGGTGGTGGTCAGTTCGCCCGCCTACTGCGGCTTTGCGCAATATCTGTCGGCGGGCAAGGACGCGCTGATCCTGCAGGACCCGCGCGATGGCGGCCAGCTGGCACAGGCGCTCGAGCGGCTGGGGTCGGAGCCGGCGCTGCGGGCCGAGTTGATCGAACGAGGCCTGGAGATTGCCCGCGATCAAAGCTGGGAAACGGTGGCTTCAAGGTATGAAGCACTGTATGAAAAGGTGCTTCAAGCGCGGCAGGGCGGGTAAGCGGGTTGGAGTGACCCGCCCAGCCGCGCCGGCCTCAATGCGCCGGCGCCGTCGCGCGTTCCAAGTCGCCTAGCCACTGAATCGCGTGTTCCCGGTTGGGGCCGCACATCTCTTGCTGTGGTTGCAGCCCACCGCAGAAGGCTGGGCGCGAAGGCTGGCCGAAGATTGCGCAGCGCATGTCGGGAAGCAGCTGGATACAGGGCACGCCGGCTGGCTTGCCTTGCGGCATGCCTGGAATAGGCTGGGTGATTGACGGGGCGATGCAGCATGCGCCGCAGCCCGCCCGGCAATCCAGCGCCGCGGCCGTCAGGCTCATACCCATCCGCGCAGCCAGTAAACGAACAGGCCGGCGTATTCCTTGATGATGGAGCGGCTGGCGTCGAACGTGCGCTGGTCAGGCAGCCAAAGCGGCAAGGACCCGTCCGCTGGCGCCACGATCTGCGGCGGGGCCGGCGCGGCGATGGCTTCCACGCCTTGCTTGGAGAAGGCCGCCATGGCGCGCGGCATGTGCAGCGCCGAGGTCACCAGCAGCACTTTGCCGATGCCGCGAGCCTTGAGCTTGTCTTCGGACAGGGCCGCGTTTTCATAGGTCGTGCGGCTGGAGTTTTCCAGGATCAGCGCGGTTTCGGGCACCCCCTGCTGGCGGATGGCGTGCGCCATGCCACGGGCCTCGGACACATCGCCTTCCAGTGCGCCGCCCGACAACAACACCTTGGGCGCGCGTCCGGCCAGGTAGAGCTGGGCCGCCGTGTCGATGCGGACGACGGCGGTCTCTTTGTCATAAGGCAGGAACCAGTTGGCGCGGCCATTGGCGGTATTGCCGCCCAGCACCACAATGGCGTCGGCCGTGGGCGAATCCGCGGGCGGCAGGTGCGGATAGCGGGTTTCCAGCGCGCCGCCCAACCACAGTGACGTCACCGGCAGCGACCATGCCAAGGCCCAGAGCAGGCCGGCGGCGATGAGGGTGCCACCCGTCTTGCGCAATCGGAACAAGCCAAGCACCAGGCCGACAATGACCAAAGTGACGCACAAGTTGAGAGGAATGATCAGATTTGCAAGATAGCTGGAAAAGGTCATGTGAAAACAGTCCTGATTACTTCGTCCCGTCCAGCAGGATTGACGCCTGCTGTTCAACTTCTTCGACGGACGGCCACGCGTGCTCGGATCCGACGCAGACGGCCCGAGGCGACCACGGGCCGGTCCGACCCGGCCGGGTCACGCCAAACAACGCCAGTTCGCGGGCGGATGCCGCGGCGGCAACGTGGGATACCCCGGAATCGTTGCACACCACCAGCGCCGCCCGTGCTGTCAACGCGGCAAACGCGCCCAGCGGCAAGGGGGGCAGCAATTGCGCCGTGGGTGCATTGCGCCGCGCCTCGTCGGTTTCGGCCGGAGGGGGGCACATTACCACGGTATGGCCACGGGCCTGCAAGGTGCGCGTCAGTGTATCGAATCCTGGCCAGACCTTGATCTTGCCCTTGTGCAGCCCGGTGGCGGTGGGGGCAATCAGCACAAAACGCTGGGCGCTCAGGCCTGCCGCCTGCAGCGCCTGGTCGGCGGCATCCTGGTGCGCCGCCGTCAGCGGCAGGTCAAGCGTGGGGCCGGGCTGCGCCGGGCCGCTGGGCAGGCCCCAGCGGTTCAAGGCCTGGCGGGTCAGATGGTGCCAGGACTGTACGGCGTGCAAGGTCTCGTCCGGTTTGGCCACGGGCCAACGCAGCAGGAAGCTGCGGCCGTCGTCCCGGTAACCGGCGCAGGGCAGGCCCGCCAGCCGGAAAACCAGCGCGCTGGACAGGGAGTCCGGCAGCAGCAAGCCCCGGGCGCGGCGGCCCAGCGCGCCAAGGCTGCGGCGGTGGGCGCTGACGGCGGCCCGGTCGGGGCCGACCTTGCTGCGCATGGGGACGAAATCGTGCTTGGGTACGCCGTCCAGCAGATCGCGGGCCCAGGGCCTTGCGCAGATCACCAGGGGCAGGCCGCTGGCTTCCAACGCCCGCAGGCTAGGCAGGCTCATGCAAACATCGCCCACCCAATTGGGTAGCCGGACGTATATACAGCGGATATCGGACATGGGTGGGTGGTGAGGCAAATTAGTCTTATTAGGGGGAGGGCGGCTCAGCGCGGCGGCGCGTAGCCGGTACAATCCTGGGCACAATTGTATAAAAGCGAGTGCTCCCTTTGAATTCTGCCGCACGCAACACACCCGCGGATTCCACTCCCGTCAAGTCCGAACTCTGGAACCGGATCTACAGCCGGGTGGGCGCCTACTGGAAGGGCTTGTTGCTGGCCGTCCTGCTGATGGCGGGCGCGGCGGCAACGCAACCTGTCCTGGCCGTCATTATGAAGCCCTTGCTGGACGGCGGCTTCTCTGGGGCCAAACCCTATTATGTCTGGGCATTGCCGTTGGCGGTGGTGGGCCTGATCCTGCTGCGCGGCATTTGCAACTTCTTCAGCGACTACCTGCTGGCCTGGGTGGCCAACAATGTGCTGCTGGGCATGCGTCGCGACATGTTCGAGCGCCTGCTGGGCTTGCCCGACGAGGACTTCAAGCGCGGCGACACTGGCCGCCTGCTCAACCGCTTCACCATCGATGCCGGCAACGTCACCGGCTACGCCACCGACGTCATCACGGTGCTGGTGCGTGAAACCCTGGTCGTCATCGCGCTCATCTGCGTGCTGCTCTACATGTCCTGGGTGCTGACGCTGATCATCCTGATCATGCTGCCCGTGTCGGTGCTTATCTCGCGCTTTTTCATCAAGCGCCTGCGCCGCATCAACCGCGACACCGTCAATATGAACGCCGAACTGACCCGCGTGGTCGGCGAAGGCATCGACGGTCAGCGCGTCATCAAGCTGTTCGACGGCTATGAAGTCGAACGCGGCCGCTTCGATTTCGTCAGCCGCCGCCTGCGCCGGTTCGCCATGCGTACCGCCACGGCGGACGCGGCCCTGACGCCGCTGACCCAGGTCTGCATCTCGATTTCGGTGGGCGCGGTCATCGCCGTCGCTCTCAGTCAAGCCAATAACGGGTCGCTGACCGTGGGCAGCTTCGCTTCGTTCATGGCCGCGCTGGCGCAAATTTTCGATCCCATCAAGCGGCTGACCAACGTGGCCGCCCGCATGCAGAAAATGCTGGTGTCCGCGGAAAGCGTGTTCACGTTGATCGACCAGAAGCCCGAGATCGATACCGGCACCAAGGAACTGGCCGAACCCGTGCGCGGCAAGGTGGAATTCCGCAGCGTCAAACATCGCTTTCCCGATGCCGACCGCGATACCGTCAACGACATATCCTTCACCGTGGAACCGGGCCAGACGGTTGCCCTGGTGGGCCGGTCGGGCAGCGGCAAGACCACGCTGGTCAACATGTTGCCGCGCTTTGTGCTGGCGGATAGCGGAACCATCCTGGTGGACGACACGCCGGTCAATGACCTCACGCTGCGCAGCCTGCGTTCGCATTTGTCGCTGGTCAGCCAGGATGTGGTGCTGTTCGACGACACCATCGCGGCCAACGTCGGCTACGGCGCGCTGGGCAAGTCCAGCGAACAAAAGGTGCGCGACGCCCTGGCGGCGGCCAACCTGCTGGAATTCGTGGAAGGCTTGCCGCAAGGCATCAATACCCCGGTGGGCGAGAATGCCGCCCGCCTGTCCGGCGGGCAACGCCAACGCCTGGCGATCGCGCGCGCGCTGATCAAGAACGCGCCCATCCTGATTCTGGACGAAGCCACCTCCGCGCTGGACAACGAGTCCGAGCGCCAGGTGCAGGCCTCGCTGGAACGCTTGATGAAAGGCCGCACCACGCTGGTCATCGCCCACCGCCTGTCCACGGTTCAGAACGCTGACCGCATCATCGTGCTGGACGCCGGCAAGATCGTCGAACAGGGCCCCCACTCTGAATTGCTGGCCGCCAATGGCCTGTACGCCTCGCTGTACAAAATGCAGTTCCGCGACGACTGATCACGAACGCCATCGGCATTTGCCGCATCCAGGGCGCCAGGCCCGCCGTGTAACCAGGAGCGCCCTATGGCTCTGCCTATGGAAGGCAATCAACTCGTCAACGTGGTCGTGCTGTTGGGCGCGGCCGTGATCGCCGTGCCCATCTTCAAGCGCCTGGGGCTGGGCTCCGTGTTGGGCTACCTGGCTGCGGGCTTGGCGATCGGCCCATTCGGCCTCGGCTTCTTTTCCGATCCCAAATCCATCCTGCACGTCGCCGAGCTGGGCGTCGTCATGTTCCTCTTCATCATTGGTCTGGAAATGCAGCCGTCGAGGCTGTGGAAGCTGCGTGGCGAAATTTTCGGGCTGGGCTTGGCGCAGGTGGTGGTCTGCGGCGGCCTGTTGACGGTGGTTGGCCTGTTGGCGGGCCTGTCGAGGCCGGCGGCTTTCATGGCGGCGATGGGTTTCGTGCTGTCTTCGACCGCCATCGTGATGCAGATCCTGGGCGAACGCGACGACAGCACCAGCGCGCAAGGCCAGCGGATCGTCTCCATCCTGCTGCTGGAAGATCTGGCCATCGTGCCCTTGCTGGCCCTGGTCGCCTTGCTGGCGCCCGCGGGCAGTGGCGCCGAACATGGCAATCCGTGGATGCAGTCCGCCATAGCCGTCGGATGCATCCTGGCCTTGCTGGCGGCCGGGCGTTGGTTGTTGAATCCCTTGTTCCGCCTGTTGGCCGCCGCGCGCGCCCGCGAGGTCATGACCGCCGCAGCGCTGCTGGTGGTGCTGGGGGCGGCCTTGCTGATGGAATTGGGCGGCCTGTCCATGGCCATGGGGGCTTTCCTGGCCGGCGTGCTGCTGTCCGAATCCACCTTCCGCCATCAATTGGAAGCGGAAGTCGAGCCGTTTCGCGGGATATTGCTGGGCCTGTTTTTCCTGGGCGTGGGCATGTCGCTGGATCTGTCCGCGGTGATACGCGAATGGCCCTTGATTCTGGCAGCCGTGGTCGCGTTCATGGTGGTGAAGGCCGTGGGCGTGTATGTGGTGGCACGCTTGTTGCGCGCCTCGCATGCGGAAGCCGTGACGCGGGCTGCGTTGTTGGTGCAGGGCGGCGAATTTGCTTTCGTGCTTTATGGCGCGGCGGCTACGTCGGGCATTTTCGACGCACATACGGGCGCCGTCCTGACGGCCGTCGTCATCATCTCCATGGCGCTGACGCCCTTGTGCGTGCTGGCGCTGCGTTGGCTCTTGCCCAAACCCGAGCAGTCGATGGACGGCGTGGACGTTGCCCAGGATCTGGACGGATGCGCCCTGATCGTCGGATTCGGCCGCTTCGGCCAGATCGTCAGCCAGGCGATGCTGGCCCGGGGCTTGACGGTGTCCATTCTGGATACCGACACCGACGCCATCCGGGCGGCCGCCAAATGGGGCGTCAAGGTGTACTACGGCGACGGTACCCGCATCGACATGCTGCGTACCGCCGGCGCCGAGCATGCCTGCGCCATCCTGATCTGTATCGACAACCCCCAGGCCGTGACGCACATGGTCAAACTGATCAAGTCTGAATTTCCGCTGGTGCGGGTCGTCGTGCGGGCCTATGACCGGATCCACTCGCTGGCGCTTGCCAAGGAAGGGGTCGATTACCAAATACGGGAAACCCTGGAGTCCGCTTTGCAGTTCGGCGGGGCCGCGCTGCGCGCCATCGGCGTGCCAGCGGACGAGGCGGCAGAGGTGGTGGAAGATGTGCGCAGGCGCGACGCCGAGCGTTTTGACCTGGAAGTTGCCGGTGGCCTGTTTGCCGGCCGATCGCTCATGTACGGCAATATGACAGGCCCGGCCGACGGTAAAAACGACAAACCCGACCGTGAGGCCACCCCGGCCGATCCGACCCCGATCGTGTAACGCTGTATATCTCTATATTTGCATTACTTTACGTATCATTTCATGCGCGGAATCAACGGACTGCGGTAGATTGGATCGCACTGACCCTTCGTCCATGAAGGGCTTTTGCCAGGGGGCTGCCATGCTGCATTCGGACCGGAGTTTCACGACACCGCACGCTGTAGGAATTGAGCTTGCCCGACGCCAGGCTTTGGCGTTGCGGTGCGGTTTTTCAGCTGACGTCATGCGTCAGTTGCTGTCCCAGGCGGGCAGTGCGGCGCCGGCCTGGGCGATCAATGCCCAGCGCGAAACGGACAAGGTCCGGGGCGTGCGCGCTTTTCCTTTCCGCATCGGCGCCACGGCGGCACCTTAACCGCCCTGGCGCCTCACCGGGCCGGCGCCCGGCATGCCAGCGGATCGTCTACGCTTTGAATTCCCGGTATCTACCCGTGCGCGCGCGCCATCTTGCGCCGCGCGCCGGCCAGCGGCATTATCTTGCTGGATACCATCCGGATGTAAGCCCCGACACCCCGAGCGGCATCGCCAAGGAGCGCCGGTTTGACGTCTCGCAGGTTTGTGCATCGCGCCCTGTATGCGCTGGCCGGACTCGTGGCCATCGGAATCTGCCTGGCGGCGGTTGCATTACTGTGGATCGATCGTCAGGTGACGTGGGCAGCCGCCCACAAATCCGCGCGTAACATCACCGGGGTGCTGGCAGCCGATATCGGTCGCACGCTTCATGTCTACGACTTATCCCTGCAAGGCGTGGTGGAGCGGCTGCGCGAACCGGGCATCGACCATGTCAATCGCCCCACGCTGCACCGCTTTCTCTTCGATCGGTCGTCCTCGGCGGGATACCTGGGTTCCATCCTGGTATTGGATGAGGCGGGGAATATTCGCTATGACTCGACGGCGATTGATCCCCCAGCCCTGAATTTTTCCGACCGCGATTTTTTCCAGGTCCATCGCGACGCGCCTGATGTCGGCCTGTACATCAGCCGCCCCTATGTCAGCGTGCTGCGCCCGGGTGATGAAAGCATCGCGATCAGTCGCCGCATCTTTCATCCGGATGGCAGTTTTGCGGGGGTGGTCAACGGTTCATTGCGACTGGCTTATTTCCGCGATCGCTTCGCCGAACTTTCTATCGGCAAGCACGACGCGATCACGATCTACCGCAATGACGGGGTGGTGCTCGCGCGCAATCCGTACTCGGTGGACGACTTTGAGCGCAACGCCGAGGGCTCGCTGGCGTTCCAGCAATTTCTGATCCGCCGCGAAAGCTCGTTCGTTGGCGAATGGGCGTTTGATGGCGTCAACCGGCTTCACACGTTTGACAGCGTTGACAAGACGCCGCTCGTAATCGACGTGGCGCTGGACGTCGACGACGTGCTGGCGCCGTGGGTACGGCGCGCGGTATTGGTTGTGCCGGTCACCTTGGCGCTGTTCTTGTCGGTGATGGCGCAGATCGTGCTTTTCCGACGCGAAATGCGCTTGCGCGAGGCCTTCGAACAGCAATTGGAAGCGCGCGCGCAAACCGATGGATTGACCGGTATTGCCAACCGGCGCACCTTTGACGAGGCGCTCGAGCGCGAGTGGGCGGCGGCGGCACGAGAGGCCACGCCGCTTTCGCTACTGTTCCTGGATGCGGACCACTTCAAACGCTACAACGACCGCTATGGCCATCAAGAGGGCGACGAACTGTTGCAGTTGCTGGCCCAGACGCTGATGCAAAAGGCGCGGCGCCCGCGCGACCTGGCGGCACGCTATGGGGGCGAAGAGTTCGTCGTGTTATTGCCCGGCACCGATAAGCAGCAGGCAGCGGCCATCGCAGAAACCATCCGCAGCGCCATCGAGGCGCTGCGCGTTCCGCATGAGGGTAACGACGGTGGCGTCGTCACGGTCAGCATCGGAGTCTCCTCTGCGGTGCCTACCGCGGACGAGGCCCCGTCCCGATTGATCGAAGCTGCCGATAGCGCGGTGTATCGGGCAAAGAAAGCCGGGCGCAACCAAGTCGCCGCGGCGTGATGGTGCGCAGGCTTATCGGCCCAGCATCAAGGCCTGCATGCGCGTCTGTGCCTGCTGCATGTTTTTCGCCTGATCATTCAGTTCTTGCAGCAGCTTATTCAGCTCGGCCTGCACGGCGGGGTCCTTTACTTTGACGATCGCGCCCGAGATTTCAATCTGCGCCTTGTGGGCCTCAACGTAGTCGGCAACCTTCAAGCCGCTGTCAAAGGTGGCGTTCAGTTGGGGCAGCACGTCGCGGAACGTGTCGGCGGGCAGGCTCACCGTCTTCTCATAGGCCTTGTCGTACACGGCCTTCAGGTCCGCGGGCTGGCTGAGCTGCGCATGCGCGGCGTCGGCCTTGGCCTGCTGTTCTTTCAAGGCCACGCCCATGTCCGTCAGCGACTGTTGAACGCTCTTCAGGTCGTCGCGGCGCGTCACGATGTCGTTCAAAGAACGCATGGAGCCTTTCTGCACGATGCTCGACAAAGGCTTGATCGATGCTTCCATGCCGGCGTTGAAGTCGGTGATCACGGCGTAGTGCGACGTGTAATCGCCAAACGACTTCTCTTCCTCATCCGTCAGCTTCGGCACGCGCACGCCGGGCTTGTCGACGATGCGGGTCTGCAAGTACTGCGTGAACGCGGCACGTTGCTCGGGCTCCTTGTCGCCGCAAGCGGCCAGCACCAGCGGCAACGCCGCAACCAGCAGCAGGAACGGACGGAATAGGGACTTCATTGCATGAACCTCCGAAAGCAAGAAAAAGGGCGCTTCAGGGTAAACCCTGTCAAAGCGCCCGCGAGCTTATCGGCTAGTTTTCTAAACCGCCATTCGTTTCAAACTTGTTTTCAAACGAATCGTTAAGACACACAATCTGCGTACATTGAAGTAAATGCCCGCTGATTATCTGTTAGACGCGCGAGGCATCAGACCAAAATGATGTCGTATTTTTCTTGCGAATACGTGCTCTCGACTTCCAGCGACACGCGCTTGCCCACAAAATCACCCAGCATGGCCAGGTGTTGGCTTTCTTCTTCCAGGAACAAATCCACGACATCCTGCGAAGCCAGGATGCGGAACTCCTTCGGATTGAATTGCCGCGCCTCGCGCAGTATTTCACGCAGAATCTCGTAGCACACAGTGCGTGGCGTGCGCACATTGCCCCGCGATTCGCACATGGGGCAGGGCTCGCACAATTGATGGGCAAGCGAATCCCGTGTGCGCTTGCGCGTCATTTCCACCAAGCCCAGTTGCGTGAAGCCATTGACCGTCATGCGTGTGCGGTCGCGCGACAGCGCCTTTTTCAGTTCAGCCAGCACGGTCTCGCGGTGCTCCTGTTCTTCCATATCAATGAAGTCCAGGATGACGATGCCCCCCAGGTTGCGCAAGCGCAGTTGCCGCGCGATGGCCTGGGCCGCCTCCAGGTTCGTCTTGAAGATGGTGTCGTCGAAATTGCGACCGCCTACAAAGCCGCCTGTGTTCACGTCCACGGTGGTCAACGCCTCAGTTTGGTCGATGATCAGGTAGCCGCCCGATTTCAGGTCCACCCGACGAGACAGCGCACGGGCGATCTCGTCGTCCACATTGGCGGTATCAAACAATGGCCGCTCGCCGCTGTAATGTTGGATGCGGTCCACCACGGATGGCGTGTAGACGCGCGCCCATTCCAGCATTGCCGCGCTCGTCGTGCGCGAATCCACCAGAATCGTGCCGGTGCTGGGTCCCACCATATCGCGCAAGACACGTTGCGCCAGCGTCAGGTCCTGATGCAGGACGGCGGGCGCGGGTTGAGTCCGCGCGGCTGCCTGCACACTCGTCCATAGCTTGCGCAGATACTCCAGGTCAGCGGACAGCTCTTCATTATTGGCGCCTTCTGCCTGAGTCCGCACAATGAATCCGCCTTTCTCTTCTGGCGGCATCAGCGCCTGAATCCGTTCGCGCAGTTGGATGCGTTCGGACTCGGCGTCAATCTTCTGCGAAATACCGATATGCGGATCGTGGGGCAGATACACCAGCATGCGCCCCGCCATGCTGATCTGCGTCGACAGTCGCGCACCCTTGGTGCCCAGCGGATCCTTGACCACCTGGACCATGAGGGTTTGCCCCTCGAAAAGCAGCTTTTCGATAGGCGTGGGGGTCAGCCCCTGGCTGCGTTCGCCCCGGTTTTCACGAAGGTCCGCAATATGGATGAAGGCGGCGCGCTCAAGGCCAATATCGATAAACGCGCTTTGCATGCCTGGCAGCACGCGAACCACGCGGCCCAGGTAAATATTGCCGACATGGCCCCGCTGGATGCTGCGTTCCACATGCAGCTCCTGTACCGACCCTTGTTCCACCAGCGCAACGCGGGTTTCAAATGGGGTCACATTGATCAGGATATCTTCGCGCTGGGCGATGGCTGGGGGCATAGCGTGCTCGTCTCCAAGTAGGTGCGGCGTACAGGCGAATAGTAAACGTACCCCAAGGCTAGGCAAGCCTGACGGATGACTATCTATATATAGGGCTCATCGTGCCGCGCACAGATGATATCGGCGCTCGTCGTCACGCAGGGCAAGACGGGTCTTTTAGATTCGCACAACTTTCTTGCTGTCCGAACTGACAGGCCAAAAACTTGTGCTATAGTCTCGCTCCTTCGCAGTTCAGGCAGTTTTTGAACCGCGAAGCCAAGCAAGCACAACAGGCCGTCCGGCAGGCAATCCGCAAGGAAACCTACCCAGCCTGCCGCAAAGCAGCCAGCGAGTAGTTAAGTTAATAGCTACACCGGGAGCCAAGCGGTTATTGCATGGATTGCGGCAAATCAGGCAAAAGCCAGTTGCGCAATCTGCAAAAATCGTGCTATAGTCTTGGGCTTGGCTGGTGATGGCGATTCAGGGTTTACCCGGATCAAGATTACAAGCCACCTGGTTCAGTAACCAGCCTCTGGATTCCAGAGCCAACGCGAAGCGCAAGCGAGCGGCGGGGTTGCAAGATAGGATGCAAATTAGGCAAGAGCCGGTTGCATAATCTGCAAAAGTTGTGTTATAGTTTCAGGCTTGGCAGTTGCCGAAAACTCAGGGTTAACCCGAACGGGTTCTGATGTTTCGATAGCTGCTAAGAGAGGGTGATCTGAAGAGGTTGCAAGCAAGAGGGCGGTGGCGCGAAAGCGAACGAAGCTGAC